>JBFFBS010000095.1:0-13118 GCA_041560295.1 Syntrophobacteria bacterium
AATGTCCTTAGAAGATTTAAAAGAAGAATTGTCAAAGGTCGTTGAACCGGGGGACATGGTCCCGCGGGATTATGAAAAAGACGGCTGCTTGTTGGAAATAAAGGCCAGGGCCGATCAGGTTGAGGCTGTGGCCAAGGCAGCCCGTGAGGCCGACTGTTTTCTGGAATCAATCACCGGGGTGGATTTTACCAACGGTCCCCAGATCATCTACCAGTTCAACTCATGCACAAGTATCTCCCGAGTGCTGGTGCGAGTGCAACTGTCCAGAGGTGAATCGGTGGTTTCCATCGGCAGCATTTACGATGCGGCACTCTGGTATGAGCGGGAAGTGTTCGAGCTTTTTGGCATTCGTTTTGACAACCATCCAGACCTGCGCCGGCTTCTCTTGCCGGAGGACGCCGACTTTTACCCGCTCTTGAAAGATTACGGCAAGGTTCACGCCTTCAGAAGCACGGAAGAGATCTATGGCGAATGAGTTCCTCGAGCCCATAACCGAGCAGACCTTCTTTTTGAACATGGGGCCGCAGCACCCTAGCACCCATGGAGTCTTGCGCCTTTTTCTCAAACTGGATGGGGAGTACATTGTTGAGGCAGACCCGATCATCGGCTACGGCCACCGTGGTCACGAGAAGATGGCGGAGAGTCACCTCTACGAGCAATTTCTCCCCAACACTTCACGGATGGACTACCTTGCAGGTCTGATTCTTAACCACGGCTACGTTGCCGCGGTAGAGAAGATGGCTGGCATTGAGGTGCCGCCACGAGCTGAGTACATCAGAGTGATCTGTGCCGAGCTCAATCGCATCTCCAGTCACCTGCTCTGGTTCGGTACCTTTGTCATGGACCTGGGCGGCTTCACCCCCTTCCTCTACTGCTTCGACGATCGGGAGAACATCCTGGATATTCTGGACCGGGTCAGTGGCTCCCGTCTCACCTACAGTTACTGCCGTTTCGGTGGGGTGGCCAGGGATGTGGACGACGAATTCATCACGGCGACGCAGCAATTCATTGAACGGCTGCGTAGTCGTTGGGATGACTATCATAATCTGGTTACCAAGAATGTAATTTTCATCCATCGAGCCAAGGATGTGGGGGTGATAAATCGGGAACTTGCCCTGCGCTTCGGTTGCACCGGGCCGATTCTGCGAGCTGCCGGAGTGCCATATGACATCCGTAAGGCTGAACCCTATTCAATTTATTCGGAGCTGGATTTCGAGATTCCTACCGGCAGCAAAGGGGATGCCCTCGATCGTTACCTGGTCCGGTTGCAGGAGATGGAGCAAAGTCTGCGCATCATCGAACAGGCACTTGAGCGCTTGCCTGACGGGGCGATTAAAGCAGCGGTACCTCACAAAGTGAGACCCCCCCGGGGCGACTACTACTTCGCAGTGGAATCTGCCCGCGGTGCTATGGGCTATTATATTGTCAGCGACGGAACCTCCTATCCCTACCGACTCAAGGCCAGAGTTCCATCATATGGTAACCTGCAGGTTCTCACTGAGGTGCTGCCCGGAACCCTGGTAGCAGATACCATTTCAATCCTGGGTAGCATCGATATCGTAGTACCTGAAGTAGATCGATAGTCACTAGTATCTCAGCGGAGATAAACATGGCCGCCTGGCAAAACCTGGTAAACTTCCTCGGTCCTGATCTGACGCGGATTGTCGTGGGTCTCGTGGGTGTCTTGGCTCTGGTACAGGTCAACGCTCTGTTTTTGGTCTGGCTGGAGCGCAAAGTCGCCGCTCACATTCAGCTCCGAATCGGTCCGAAAGAGGTGGGGCCTTTTGGTATTCTTCAGACTATTGTTGATGGTATCAAGCTGGTGAGCAAAGAGCTCATCACCCCTCGCCATGTTGATCGGAAACTGTTCATGCTTGCGCCCATCGCAGTGTTCCTACCGGTACTGGTGAGCTTTGTGGTGATTCCTTTCAGCGAACGGCTCCTTATTCGGGATATGAACGTTGGGCTGCTGTTGATCTTCGCGTTCTCCACCTTTAATGTACTAGCGGTTCTTGTGGGCGGCTGGGCCTCCAACAACAAGTACTCTTTACTGGGGGCTGTCCGCGCGGTAGCCCAGAATGTGGCCTACGAGATCCCTTTGCTGCTCGCGGTGCTCAGCGTGGTCATGTGGTCTAACAGCTTGCAGATGTCGGAGATCGTGGCCTCACAATCCAAGGTCTGGCACGTCTTTTGGATGCCGGTGGCCGCTCTCATCTACCTTATTTGCGCTACGGCGGAAACAAACAGGGCGCCCTTTGATATCCCGGAGGCAGAGTCCGAGCTGGTAGCCGGCTTTCATACCGAGTACAGTGGGATGCGTTTCGCCCTGTTTTTCTTGGCCGAGTATTCCAACATGCTCATAGTTTCGGCGGTGGCAACCACCTTGTTTTTCGGCGGCTGGAAAAGTTTTCCTGGTCTGGGTTTTTTGCCTGTGCCCGGCTTGATCTGGTTCTTTGCCAAGACATATTTGCTGATCTTCGTGACCATATGGATACGCTGGACGTTCCCGCGCTTACGTTTCGATCAGCTCATGAACTTTTGTTGGAAGATCATGATTCCGGCGGCACTGCTTCATTTGATCGTCTACGCCGGGATAATAAAACTTTTAAGTTAGTCTGCATAATAGCGAGCGCTTTACGTTAACTAAAGGAGTAGTGAGCTAGAATTGGGTCGCCTAAAATTCGAAATCCGAAGCACGAAGCACGAAACAAATTCAAAATCCCAATTCTCCAATGTTCAAAACGAAACCAGCCCAAGAGACTCGTCCAAAGTTTTGGTCATTTGGATTTTGAAGATTTAGATTTGTTTCGGATTTCGAAATTCGATATTCGGATTTCATAAAGCAGAGAGTTTTAAGAAGAGATCTAAGCGGAGATAAATCTCTTATGGGTATGATCAAAGACATTGTGGAAGGCGGCTGGAGCTTGATCGCAGGCATGTGGGTCACCATCCGACGCATCTACCGGCCGGTGGTCACGGTTCAATATCCCCGCAAATATTTAGAAATGAGCCCAGCCTATCGCGGGCACATTGAGTTTGAGCAATTTCCCGAAACCGGAAGCCATAATTGCGTTGCCTGCGGCACCTGCATGCGATTTTGCCCCACCAACGTGATCAAGGTTCAAGGCGAAAAGACTCATACACACAGCGAGAAACGAGCGAGTCTCTACTTTATTGATTTTTCGCACTGCAGCCTTTGTGGTCTGTGTGTGGCCAACTGTCCTACCCAGACACTGAAGTTTTCAGGAGAATACGATTTGGCGCATTATAGCCGTTGGGACGGCGTGGTAGACCTTATCCAGCGGTTGGAGGAGTCGGCATGAACTCGGTTCAGAGCTTCATTCAACCTCAAGTCCTGGCCCAGATAGGGTTCGCCGGGGTCGTGGTCCTTACCCTTAGCGGGGCGCTCATAGCAGTTTTTCCCAGAAATATTCTCTACAATGTCCTGGGCCTTATTGTCTCCCTCACCGGGGTGGCAGGAATTTTCGTCTACCTGGGGAGCCCTTTTATCGCTCTGATGCAGCTCCTCATCTACGTGGGTGCAATTTGTATCTCCATTATTTTTGCTATCATGCTATCCAGGCCGCTCCACCTGAGTCTACCCAAACGGCGTTTGCCTAAAGTGGGTCTTGCTCTGGGAGTAGGTGCAGCGGTGTTCATTATGTTGAGTGCAATCATCAGCCGCACAGAGTGGCAGCCGGCCGCGGTGCGCAGCAGCGATTGGTCGATCACCACTTTGGGCACCTACCTGCTTACCCGTTACGATCTAGTTTTCGAAGTGATCTCTCTGGTGCTGTTGGTTGCCATCCTTGGTGCCATCATCATCTCGGGTTATGCTCGCAGGAGTACGTCGTGAACAGTCTTTACACTTATCTTTTTTTGGCAGCGTTGCTCTTTAGCCTGGGAATCTTTGGGGTGTTTCAGCGCCGTTCCCTCATCGGCATGCTCATCGCAATAGAGCTCATGCTAAGTGGCGCCAGCATAAACTTCATGGCCTTTAACCGATTCCTAGCACCAGATCCCATTATCGGTCAGATATATACCCTCTTCATTATGGGAATTGCCGCTGCTGAAGCGGCCATCGCCCTGAGCATCATAGTGGCAGTATTTCGCAGACTCCGCTCCATTAACATCGAGCGGGCTCAAGAACTACGAGGCTAACCATGACCTCTTCCTGGTTCCAAGATCCAACTTTGCTGGCAGCCATGCTGGGAGCGCTGCTGCCCTTTGTTAGTTTTGTTGTGATTATGGTCTTTACCCGGCCATACCCGAAGCTGTCGGCCACAATCTCAGTTGCGGCGGTTAGTGTATCCCTCATCTGTGCTCTTTCCCTTCTCGGCCGCCACTGGCATCTGGAACAGCCTATCCAATACACCACCAGATGGCTGGTCTCTGGAAAACTGTACGTTCCCTTCGGATTCATGCTGGATCAACTCAGCCTGCTGATGCTCACCATTGTTGCGGGTATCAGCTTTCTGGTGCAGGTCTATTCTCTGGGCTACATGGCTGGGGACCCTGGCTTTGCACGCTACTATGCCTTTCAGTCTTTGTTTGCCTGGGCCATGATGACCATGAGCATTGCGCCCACCATGCTGCAATTCTACATTTTTTGGGAGCTGGTGGGTTTGGCCTCTTACCTGTTGATTGGTTTTTATTATGAGAAATTCAGCGCTTCCGAAGCGGGGAAAAAGGCATTTGTTATGACCCGTTTGGGAGATATCGCTTTCTTCCTCGGGTTGCTGCTGGTGTTGCTCAATTTTGGTAACCTTAACATTTTGGACATGAATTCCGTTGACGTAACCGCGCGCATGTCTCCGTTCTTGATAACGATTTCTGCTATTCTGATCTTCGGTGGCGTTGCCGGCAAGAGCGCCCAGTTCCCCCTGCTCACCTGGCTGCCTGATGCCATGGAAGGCCCCACCCCGGTGAGCGCCTTGCTCCACTCAGCCACCATGGTGGCGGCAGGGGTTTACATGTTCGCCAGAATTTTTCCCTTTTTCAGTAAGTCGGCCACCGCCATGACCCTCTTCCTGGCAATCGGTACCATTACCATGCTGCTGGCCTCAACCATGGCCATGGTGACCAGGGACATCAAGCAGGTCTGGGCCTACTCCACCATCAGCCAGCTCGGTTTCATGGTGATGGGACTGGCGGCAGGCAGCTACTTTGCCGGGATTTTTCACCTAACCACCCATGCCGGCTTCAAGGCCCTGCTCTTCTTGTGCTCGGGAGTTTTCATCCATGAGTATGAAACCAATGACTTTTTCGAAATAGGTAAATACGGGGGGCGGGGTCTTAAAGTACCAATTGTGTGCATAACCTTGGCCGCGGCAGCCTTATCTGGATTGCCGCCCCTTTCCGGCTTCTTCAGTAAAGAAGCGATCATGGGGGGCTTGGCCGAGCTTCATAACCCCATCTGGCTGTGGGCCGGGTTATTGGGTGCGTTTTTAACCGCCTATTATTCGTTTAGGTTGATTTTCGCTATTCTCTTTCCAAAGAAAATCGAAGAAGTCCACCACGGAGAGCATGGCGGCCATGGTCATGGCGACGACCACCACCATGCTGGTCTCTACTGGGTGATGGCCTGGCCCCTGATTATTCTTGCCGCAGTGACGTTGGTGCTTGGTTTCTTTCAGACTCCGTTGGAAAATTTCCTGGTGGGGCATCACGGTGGGGCTGAGGGTCACGGTGGCGGACACCACGCCTGGCTCCTCTATGTGGCAGTGGGTCTCGCCCTTTCCGGCGTGGGCTTGGCCTGGCTTGAGTTCGGACGCAAAGGGGCTTCCCAGGTGGGTTTTGTGGAGCGGCTGGAGCCTGTTAAGACGCTTTTTGCCGAACGTTGGTACATTGACCATTTTTATCGATTGTTTCTCGATTACGTCATCTATGGAATTTTCTCCAACCTGTTTACCAGAAACGACCGCCAGGTGATCGATGGCGGCATCGACGGAATTTGCAGGGCTACTGTTGGCGGGGGCAGGGTGCTTTCATTTTTGCAGTCGGGAATGCTCCAGTACAACTTGATGGTGATGTTCGCCGTTTTGGCCCTGGTGGCACTTTACTTCTTCTTTTAGGGTGCAGAACACATGAGTATGGAGTTTGCCAATTTTCCTTATCTTTCCGCCATCCTTCTCAGTTGTGTGGTGGGCCTGCTGGTGATCCTTTTTATCCCTGCTGAGCGCAAGATGCTGATCAAGTGGGTCAGTTTGGTCTTCTCAGGGATCACCATGGTGCTTTCCATCTATCTTTTCTTCGCATACGACAAAGCCCAAGGAGGTCTCCAGTTCGTAGAGAAGGTGCTCTGGGTCGAGTCCATGGGCATCTACTATTTCAATGCGGCGGACGGTTTCAACCTGCCCATGCTCATGCTTACCGGTATTGTCCTCTTTACCGGGGTGCTTACCATGTGGGAGTTGGAGGTCCGGGTTAAGGAGTTCTTCGCTTTCACCTTCTTGCTGGTGGCAGGCGTCTTCGGCGTTTTCATGAGCATGGATCTCTTCTTCATTTTTGTCTGGTACGATGTCTCTCTCTTTCCCATGTACCCGCTCATTGCCATCTGGGGCAGTACCCGGAAAGAATACGGCGCCATGAAACTGACCCTCTATCTGCTGGCTGGAAGCGCGCTCATTCTGCCAGGCATCCTCTATCTTTTTGTGAAATCCGGTTTGAACACTTTTGACGTTGTGGCCCTCATGCAGCCGGGCGTCTTCACCCCATTTCAGCAGAAATTCGCCTTCATTTTGCTCTATCTGGGTTTCGGCATTCTGGCGGGCGTCTGGCCTTTCCACACTTGGTCGCCTGTGGGACATGTGGCCGCGCCCACTGCGGTGAGCATGATTCACGCGGGCGTGCTCATGAAGCTCGGCGCTTTCGGGGTTCTGCGCGTAGCCATATTTCTCTGCCCGGAGGGCTGGCAATACTGGGCCCAACTCATGGCGGTGCTGGCAACCTGCGGTATTGTCTACGGTGCCTTTGTGGGTTTGGCCCAAACGGATCTCAAGTATGTAATCGGCTACTCCAGTGTCTCCCACATGGGCATTGTCGGTCTCGGTTTGTCCACTGTTACCGTAGATGGGCTTAATGGTGCAGTGTTTCAAATGTTCGCCCACGGAGTTATGACTGCACTCTTCTTCTCGGCGGTGGGCTACATCTATGACAAGACCCACACCAAGATGATTCCTGAGCTGGGTGGCATGAGCAAGATAATGCCCATGGCCTCGGGCTATTTTATCCTGGCAGCGCTGGCAGGCATAGGTGTTCCCTGTCTGGCCAGCTTTTGGGCCGAGCTGTTGGTCTTTATCTCTGCCTTTAAGACCTATCCGGTTCGGGGCGCACTGGCCATCTTCGCGCTGGTGGTGGGCGCTTTGTTCATGTTGCGGGTGGTACAGCGAACTTTCTATGGTGAGAAGAATGAGGCATTTGAGCATCTACCAGACGTCACTCTTGGTCTCGGTATTCCCAGGATGATCCTGGTTGCGGTCATTGTATTCTTCGGCCTGTTTCCGTCGGTAATGCTTGATGTGATCCAGGTGGCTTCTGTTCCCTTTATCAACGGGTTGCCATGATGAATGTATGGACTCTTTTTATTCCTGAGCTTTACTGTTTGCTGATGGCTTTGGTTTTTTTCAGCCTGGCCATGTCGGCACGCCCAAACCCCAGGCGTGACTATTTTGCGGCGCTATTCATGGCTGGCGTGGGGGTGGTGGTAGCTCTGGCCTGTGTCAGGTTAGAAGGAACCCTCTTTTTCGAGGCCTATCGGGTTGATCTCTTTTCCCAGGTCTTCAAGGTCATGCTGGCCATGGGCTTCTTTCTGGTAATCTGCCTGTGTACCGAACTCAATGGCATTGAGGAGCGACACCATCCAGAATTCTACCTTTTCCTTACCACCTGTACTTTGGCGATGATGATGCTGGTAAGCAGCGTTGAGCTGCTCACCATCTACGTTGCCCTGGAACTCTCCAGCTATTCGCTTTACATTTTGGTCCCCCTGCGCCGGGGGCATGGCGTCGATGTGGAGGCCGGTATCAAGTACCTCATGGTTGGGGCCTGCGCTTCGGCGGTGATGCTTTTCGGCCTCTCCTATATTTTTGGAGTGACCCATACCACCTATGTGGTGGAAATTATTCAGGTGCTTCCCGGTGTTATTGGCACACCTGCGGCAATCGTTGGTCTGCTTCTGGTGCTCTGCGGCTTTTTCTTTAAGTTGGCGGTGTTTCCGTTCCATTTTTGGGCCCCGGACGTGTATCAAGGAGCTACCAACCAGGTGACCGCCTATATTGCCACCGCTTCCAAAGTGGCGGCGGTGGCCATAATCATGAGGATGGTGGCCTTGAGCGGAGGCAACAGCAAGTATCTGGTGGATATGTTGGTGACGCTCTCCATCGCCTCCATGACTCTGGGGAATCTGGTGGCCATTGTGCAAAAGGACATGAAGCGGCTGTTGGCATATTCCAGTATCTCCCATGCCGGCTACGTGCTCATCGGAATTCTCAGCATGAGTGCTATCGGATATGCCAGCGCCATCTTCTACGCCCTGGCCTACCTGATTATGAACCTGTGCTGCTTCCTGGTGGTGGTAAAGGTGGCCCATGACGGCAGTGATTTAAAGATCGCCCAGTTGGCGGGGCTACATCGCCGCTCCCCCCTGTTGGCCATGGCCCTGATGCTGGCTGTTTTCGGACTGGCAGGCATTCCTCCTACCATCGGCTTTACCGGCAAATTTCTGGTGTTCGCTGCAGCCATGGAGAAGGGCTACGTCGCCCTGGTTATCATCGCTATGATCAATGCCACCATTTCCCTTTATTACTATATCCTGGTGGTGAAAGCAGCCTACCTCATGGAGCCCGATGAGGAATTGCCCAGGCTTCCTGTTTCCATACCAACGAAAGTACTCACCGTGGTGCTGGTGACTATAATGGTGGTATTTGGTGTGTTTCCGCATCATTTGCTTGAGGTGGCCAGAGCAGCCGCCCGTATGTTGATGTGAGCATATCCGTAGATGAGCGAACGTGCATGAATTGTCTTTCAATGCCTAAAGTGAACTAGAGCGAGTCGGAATGGAACCTCAAATCCCAAGTTTTTGCCGAACCGATGAACAGCGGCCATGTATAACCATCTGTGCGGGCTCGGATGACTGCACCTGTGATTGTGAAGCAGTCCGAAAGGTGCTGGAAGAGGAGATTGCCGCCAGGAACTTAGGGTTGACCGTTGGCACCATGAAGGTTGGCTGCAATGGTGAATGTCCTCATGGGGTTCTGGTAGGCTTCCCGCAAAAAGGTTTTTTCTACGAGCAGGTTGATGCAGAGCAGGCCAGGGAGGTGGTGAGCGGAACATTGATGCAAGGGCACATCTTGTTTGATCTGCTCCATATCGACCCTTTGAAAGCAACCTCCGGAAAGATTCTTTATGACCGCTCGGGCTTCATAGCAACGATTGATGATAGTTTCTGCATGATCCAGGTAGCCAAGTACTTCCTCGATTTTGAGGAGGATGTTTCCTGCGGCAAATGCGTGCCCTGTCGGGTTGGCTCTGTTGAGCTTCGAGAAATTCTACAGCGTATTATTGAAGGAAAGGGAGAGCCAGAGGATCTGCAACAGCTTGATCTGGTCTGCCGTGCCATGCAGGATGCGCCCTATTGTGACTTTGCCAGAACTACCAGTGGTCCAGTGGTTACAATTCTCAAGCACTTCCGCTCAGAGTTCGAGAAGCACATCGACCAAGGAGTGTGTCCGGCTGGAGAGTGCGAAGTTTTAGGCAAGGAAACCGAAGAGAAGGAAACTGCAGAGGACGAAGAGTAAGTAGGCAGCCTCAGACTGTTTACCATGTATGCAAATCACAGGGCGAGTTCATTCTCGCCCTTTTTTTCTGTCCGTATTCCGTCGTGCGTTGTAAAGAAAACGCGCAGGGCATAGAGCAAACTCAAAAGCAAATTCGAAATTCGAAGCACGAAACAAATCCGAAGGTTCAAAATCATAATGACCAAAACAAGAAGACCTCGATCCTAATGTCCTGGTATTTGTTTTGAACATTTGAAAATTCGAAACCGGGGCCCCGCCCGAAGGGTGGGGAGTCCGAAGGACAATTTTGAATTTGTTTCGGATTTCGATATTCGGATTTCGGATTTATCTTTATGCTCTATGCCCTATGCTCTCTGCGCTATGCGGCGAACGAAGTGAGCCACCACGGACACATTAATTCACTACAATGAGCGTACAGTCGCTGGTACTTTGCAGCATCTTTGCAGCCCGGCTGCCAAGATTGAACTCACTGATGGCCGCCATGCCCCTGCGCCCAAAGGCCAAGATGTTGTAACCGCCCCTGCTCGCTTCAGCAATAATATCACGGGCGATACCACGCATTCGGGTTGGCAGCGTGGTGGTAAGGTTTGCTTCATTCATTCCAGCACTGGTAAAAGATGTCTGTGCTTTGGTAAAAATCCCTGCCATTTTCTTCTCGTGATCTGACCGCCATCTCGCCACAACAGCCTCCCGTTCCGACCGTTCGGCCTTATCTAAAATGTGGCCGTCGTCCCAAAACTCAGGCGGTTTTGCTGGCATCACATGAAACAAAGTAATACGTGTCTCGGGAAATGGGGCAAAGTACTGGGCCAGATGAGCAATCAAGCGCTCACCGTATTCAGAGTCATCCACAGCTGCCAGAATGTTGGGTGGCTGCAGTGGTGGAGTCCCGATTACCCACACAGGCTGTGCTTCTGCATGTTGACAGACCTTGGTAGTGGTGCTGCCTAGAAGAAATCGCTTGACCGCAGATCGACCTTTTCTGGCAAGGACGATGGCGGCAAACTCGTCACTCTCGCTGGCGTTGAGGATGTTTTGGGCAGTGTCCACGGACTGCAGCATGCTCTGAGCCTGGAGGCGTGACCGTTTGTAGCCCATTTCTACCAACATGCCAACGGCCTGATCTAGAACCTGCTGGGCCTGTTTCTGCTGAACCTTTTCCCACTCGGAGACCTCGCCACTCAGAGTGGAAAGTTCACCCGGATAGAGCAAGGAACTCTCTGGCACCGCGTGAAATAGATGGAAATGAGCGTCACTCTCCAGGAAAAGTCCAGCCAAATTTTTTAAAGCCTGCAAAGTGTTTTGAGAATCATCCACGCCGATGAGAAGCTTTCTGGTCATAGCAGCACCTCCATGTCATTAGTCGTTATTCCCAGCCATTGATGATTGGTCAGTTGTGGCAAGCATGCGGCACCATTCCATATCTATAGAATAATACCTATGGCCTCAAATCACAATATTATTGCCGGCACCTGTGGTATGACTGCTATGGCGCTGTCGGCATCTGAGTCTGCCTTGGTAGGTAAATCAATGTGTTCTTATAAGAAAGGGTATGCAACCAGTGCTGCGAGGGAGGAACTCTAACTCAGGATGCAATGATGGGTGTTTGTGGCAAAAAGCAGGTGACAAATGACCGGTGACAAACTTACATCTCGATTCCGAAGAAGTTGCCCATGAGGAAATTGAGCCTCTTGCGCAAGACTGCATAAGAGTAATGCCTGGTTGCTACTTCATAATTGTATTCTACAATTTGCTTACGTCGTTGAGGATTTTCCAGAATTTCGCGGACTGCCTGCACCACCTTTTTGGTCAAGAATCCATCCATTACCACGAGGTCAAAGGCCTGGGGTTCGATGTCCCTGACAAAAACGCCATAGCGATTTACCAGTAAGGGCTTGCGGAAGTACATTGCTTCCAGGAAGGCGTTACCGAAGCCCTCATAGAGGCTTGGATAGGTAATGAAATCCGCATGCGGATACACATCCCACAAAGTGTATTGTCTCTCACCACCTGCATTAATGCTCCGCTTGTCGGCTACACGGGTGGCGATCAAACGAAGATCAACTCCATCTTCCCGGGCATGATCACTGAGCCAGTCGGCGTAATCGTATCCTTCATCGCCAGCCTCGTGTGAGATAACCAGTTTGTATCTCGGATCCTGTAACCGTTTGACCAACTCTATGGCATGCTCGATTCCCTTGCGTTGGACAATGCGAGTAGGTTGCAGGATCATTACGTCGCCTTCCTCCAGACCAATTTCCTGACGCAAATTGCTATTGTACTCGATGTCATCCTGAGGCGGGTTTTCGAAATCCAACACGTTAGGTATGACTATGGAGGAAATTCCAGTGCGCAGGGCGAGTTCCTCCTGGGCCACGGAGTTGATCACCACATGCCGTATATTGGGGAGGTTGGGCGGGAAAGCCATTTGGATGTAGTCGTGAACACCAGAAACCGTGAAGCGGACCCTTTCCCAGTAAAAGTCGTGGTGGTGGGCGATGGTTGGCATTTCGGTTTCGGCGGCCACCTCGGTGATTGCCAGCCCCAAGGCAATGTGCATGGGAATGGTCAGAGAATTTTGGGCGATGAGCACATCAATGTGGAATTTTTCAATGAATTCGTAGAGCCGCACTTTCAAAAGGCTGCGGAGTGCATGGACCATGTCTGTTACCACAGCCTTTCGCCCTTTTTTGCCAAAAGCTTTTTCCTGAACCCATTTCACCGTATCGTGTTCGAAATGGGCCTCCTCCACTAAGAGGCTCCTTTTCTGGTCTCTGTCGAGTTCGCCAGCAAACCAGTAACAACGATGGCCACTGGCCTCCAACACCTCTGCCCATTTGGCCGCTTCCAGTGAAACGCCGTCATTCCCTGCAAAACGAGTTGCTACGAAGCCAATGTTTTTTCCCATCTCGGCGAAGACTCCTGAAAGTACTATCAAGACCTGCTGGCAATGCAGGGAGGCATTGTGGCAAAAAAGCCTGTAACATGCAAGTCAAAATTGAAGTTCCCTTCAGTCCCGCTATAGCGGGACTGAAGGGGGGTTCGAAATGTAAGGTATTAATCCATTATAGTGTAGTTCGCTCGCTAACCCCGTCCGCCTCAGGCGGACTACGGGGATTGCGCTCGCTTAAGCATCTTCAAGATTTATGCCACCTCGCAGAGCGCATCCTTCGACCGGCTCAGGACAGGCAGAGCATAGCGCATAGCGAAGAATCTCAACCCTAATCACGCTATGCGCTTAGCGCTCTGCGCTCTGCGTTTTCTCCCATATTGCCAACCGGTTGATATTATTATAATGTAACCAAGGAGGAAAAAGTAGTC
>JBFFBS010000096.1:0-13040 GCA_041560295.1 Syntrophobacteria bacterium
ATCATCCCATTCAGGTAGTGTGCAATATGGCGGCCCAGGCAGGTGTTCGCTATTCACTGCTCAATCCATTCGCCTACCAGAGCTCAAACATGGAAGGGTTTCTCAATCTGATCCACCTGTCAAAAGAGCATGAAGTGGAGAATTTTGTCTACGCTTCGTCTTCTTCGGTTTATGGTAGCAACGAGAAAGTTCCATTCAGTGTCAAAGACAAGGTGGATCACCCAATTTCACTTTACGCCGCTACCAAGAAAGCCAACGAACTTGTAGCGCACACCTACAGTCATCTTTACGGCCTGCCCTGTTCAGGGCTTCGATTGTTTACTGTCTATGGGCCCTGGGGAAGACCGGACATGGCGTTGTTTATCTTTACGCGGGCGATTCTGAGCGGCAAGCCCATTGAGGTCTACAACTACGGCAAGATGAAACGAGACTTCACCTACATCGACGATATAGTTCAGGGCGTTGTGGCCAGTCTGGACAGGGCTGTCCCATATGCCATTTACAATTTGGGCAATTCAAGGACAGTGGATCTTCTCTACTTCATAGAATGTATTGAGAAGGCTCTAGAGAAAGAGGCCGACAAGAAATTGCTGCCTATGCAGCCTGGAGATGTGGCCGAGACCTACGCGGACATTAGGGAGAGCCAGGAAGGTCTGGGGTTTCAGCCACGTACCGGAATAGAAGAAGGAATAGAGCATTTTATCCGCTGGTACCGATCCTTCTATGGGGTCTAAATCAACGTCGGAAACCCGGATCGTAGGGCAAGATTAGATCGCAGAGAGCATAGCGCATGGCGCATAGCGAAAAAAAGAGTGAACGGTAAATGGTAAACGGTGAACAGTCGCGGAGCCATCGCATGATCAGCTTACCGTTCACCGTTTACTGTTTACCTCACGCTTTGCGCTCAGCGCTCAGCGCTATGCTTCATGAGGGTAGCTCCATGCCAGGCCTCTGGACCCGGGTTCTCTACTTCTCTTTTTCTGATTCCTCGGGCCACATGCGACCGAGTTCCCTGGCAATTTTTTGGAAGCAGCGCCCGGCCAGCTCGTCATAGTTGAGATTACGGTTGAAACGATGGTAAAGGCATGATCGGCCCACCACGGCGGGCCTGGCCTTTACCCGACCGGACCAAATAATTCGACTGGTTTGCAGGTCCGTCAGGTAGACACTCATTGCTACCTCTTTGTAGCTACTCGTGGGACCAGACTGCTGCTCCCCCCCATCAATGGCACCGGGTGGGTAGAAAGTGGAGTCGCGGTCTGTCTGAATGCTTTCAACCGAAGGGGGGATCTGGTCTGGCAAAACTTCAGATCGCGATCCCCAAGAGTCGAGAATGACTTTCAAGAGAGCCCTGTAATCGTTTTGAAGAAGCAGTTCGCTTGTGCCGTCTTGTTCAGATCCAGCCAAGGCCTGGTTTAGGGTAACAGTATTGATACCTTGCTCGGTGAGAGCCTGCAGGATGTTCTGCTCTAGTACAGCCAAGTACTCCTGGCCCAGCTTTGTCTTTTCTTGGAGGGTGATGACGAGAACCGGGGCGGAGAAGTCAGCAGGGAGTTGGCGGTTCTTAACCTTGAGATTGGTGCTCACATAACAGCCACTCTGGAGGAACAAGCACAGGAAGGCTGCAAAGACCAGTTTTCTCTTCATGGAATAGCCCTCACAGGAAATTGCCCTAAAAAATACGATAGCATGAAACATTTCTCCTACGCAAGGGAGCTAACACGGCAGATGGGCAAAAAAAGCATTTGCACCCTCTTCTACTAGTCTGTATAAGAAGGAAAAGGATGTAGTTCACGAAACTGGAGGCTGCGTGAAAATGCTACAGCGAGCGCATTCCCCGTAGTCCGCCTGAGGCGGACGGGGTTAGCGAGCGAACTACAATAAAATGGAATCACTTCCTTACATTTCCAAGATTCCCTGTCCCGCCTTGGCGTGACTGCAGGGAGCTTCAATTATACTGGTTAGGAAGGAGCACTCATGAGTGAGCGTGATTTGGAAAGCGTGAGAGAAAAAAGATCGAGTCGTCGCATTCGTTCCCTCAACCTTACTTCCTACACTCCAAGGAAGGGTGAAGAACAACAATACATCGTGTCCATTGGTCGGACTCTCGACGTAAGCGAAGGTGGGGTCAAGGTGGAAACACACAGGAGGCTGGCCAATGGCACTGAACTGGAGATGGATATAGCAATTGAGGACAGAATCATCACCGCAAAGGGTGAGGTGGTTCATACGGAGGAGTTGAAAAACGGCCTTTTTGGAACGGGGATTCAGTTTACTGCCATAAGCGATGAAGATCGCGGAAGTCTCCGATAGGCAGAAGAACGTGACACGGCGGGATGCCGCGGGGACACGGAGAAACGGCGAGACGGGGATGAGAGGACAGAGGACAGACGACGGAGGACAACTAACTCTATGCTCCATGCCCTATGCTTTTTCAAATCCGCAATCCGCAATCCCAAATCCGCAATTCGAATTTGTGCTTGACTATCCACAGGCCATGTGGTACTGATCGTCGGCTTATCTAGTAACTATATCTTTATAGTTCATCTCTAACTCCTTGCTCCGGTGTGAGGGCCGGGGCTGCTAAACCCGAAAGGAGCCTGGAATGCGCCGTTACGAGACACTCTTTATTGTCACTCCAGACATTTCTGAAGAAGACCTCAAAGCCGTCGCCACCAAGATCAAAGGTGTGGTCACTGGTATGAACGGCATTGTCGCTTCTTACGACGAGCAGGGCAGGAAGAAACTGGCCTATAGTGTCAAGAAACAGAATAAGGGCTATTATGTGTTGATGGATTATGCGGGCTCAGCGGGTATCGTCTCCGAGCTTGAACGAAACATGAGGCTCGATGATCGGGTCTTGAAGTACCTGACGGTGAAACTCGCGGATCAGGTAGATCCCGATAGCATTGAGCCAGAAAAGTCCGAGCCTCAAGAGCAAGCAGAGGTAGCTGAGGCCCTGAAGCCAGAGGCAGTTGAGGCCCCGGAGCCAGAGGCAGCTGAGTCCACGGAGCCAGAGGCAGCTGAGGCCACGGAGCCAGAGGCAGCTGAGGCCCCGGAACCAGAGGTGGCTGAGGCCCCGGAACCAGAGGCAGCTGAGGCCCCGGAACCAGAGGTGGCTGAGGCCCCGGAACCAGAGGCAGCTGAGGCCCCGGAACCAGAGGTAGCTGAGGCTCCGGAACCAGAGGTAGCTGAGGCTCCGGAACCAGAAGAGGTTGAGTCTCCCGAGGTCCAGGAAAGCAAAGAGAGTGAAAAAAAGGATTCATGATAAAGGAGTAAATGGTGACTTACAGGAGAAAAAGACGGGCATTTCCTCGGCGTAAGGTTTGTCGGTTCTGCGCAGATTCGAAATTGAAGATCGACTATAAAGATGCAAAAATGCTCAAATACTTTATTACAGAGCGAGGGAAAATAATACCCCGGCGAATTTCTGGCAACTGTGCCCGACACCAGAGGCAAGTAACCATGGCCGTAAAAAGAGCCAGGCACATTGCCTTGATGCCCTACACGACCATTCAGCCGCATTAGTGGAGCAACTTCTCGTTCAGTAAAGTTCTTGCAGTGATATTTGGTCTTGTTCGCAGTCGGCCCAATCATCGCGTTCATTTCGTCCAATACAGTTTTTTGAGTCAGTTCCAAAGCGCTCCAGTGACCGCTGAGAGTCGGACCCAGACACCTAGGGTGTTCAAAGTCGTTTTGTCAACCATTCGGTTTTCTGGGAGCCGATAATCCTGGTCATCCTGGAACGGAGGTTTTTTCAATGAAAGTCATACTGAAAGAAGATATTCCCAAGCTCGGTACGATGGGTGAGACAGTAAGCGTGGCCCCTGGCTATGGTCGCAACTACCTTATACCTCAGGGAAAAGCCGTACTGGCTACCAGCAAGAACCTCAAGGAGCTTGAGCACCAGAGACAGTTGATCCTGCGAAAGGCAGAATTGGTCCGCAAAGACGCTGAGAGTTTTGCCGAAAAATTCAGAGGCTTGACCCTTACCCTCGCCCGCAAGGTTGTAGACGAGGACAAAATCTACGGTTCTGTCTCAGTCGGTGATATATCCCAGGCCCTGGAAGAGGCGGGTGTAGAGATTGAACGCAAAATGATTGATCTAACTGAACCTATCAAGAGCTTGGGCGAATTCCAGGTTCCTGTTAAGGTTCATGCTAATGTTACAGCTGAGCTCACTGTCCAGGTCGTGAAAGAAGAGTAGAAACTCACACCCACCCTCCACGCACAACCGTAAACCTCTTGCCAAACGAATAAGGTTACCATGAACGAGCAGGGTGGTGAACCCACGAAGGTTCCTCCTCACAACATCGAGGCCGAACAATCGGTTATCGGTGGCATTCTTCTAGACAATGAAGTATTGCCCAGCGTCTTGGAGGTGCTCAGGGGTGAGGAGTTTTACCGAGCGGCTCACCGTAGCATCTTTGCAGCAGTGGTTGAGCTATTCGAGAGGAACGAGCCCTGCGACCTGGTTACGCTGACTGACCTTCTCAGATCCCATAAGAAACTGGACCAAGTGGGAGGCGCAAGTTACCTGGCCTCCTTGGTTGACAGGGTTCCTTCTTCGGCCAACACAAGTCAATATGCCAGGATCGTCAAAGAGAAGTCGATGGTCCGGACTCTTATCAGTCGGGCAAGTGAGATAGTGACAATTGGTTTTGACAGTAGTCTCAAGGTAGATGCTCTCCTGGACCAGGCTGAGCAGGCCATTTTTCAAGTCAGTGAAGATCGCATCAATCCATCATTTTTTCCCATCAAAGATATCGTTAAGCAAAGCATCAAGACCCTCGAGCAGCTCTATGACCGGAGGGAGATGGTAACCGGTGTTACCACCGGATTTACAGAGTTGGACCGGCTTACCTCTGGTCTGCAGCCCGCCGATCTGATCATTATTGCTGGTCGCCCCAGTATGGGCAAGACCGCCCTTGCCCTCAACATTGCCCGCAACGCTGCTGTTGAAGCCGATGTACCGGTGGGTGTCTTTTCGTTAGAGATGAACAAGGCGCAACTCGGTATGAGGCTGCTTTGCTCTGAAGCCAGGGTGGATTCTCAAAAGATGCGCAGTGGATTTCTGAGCGAAAGAGACTGGCCACGTCTCACCAGGGCAGCTGGAACCATCAGCGAGGCACCTATTTTTATAGACGACACTCCAGCAATCTCTGCACTTGAACTGAGGGCCAAATCTCGGCGCTTGAGGCGGGATCAAAACGTGGGACTCATTATTGTGGACTACCTGCAGCTGATGCGGGGAAGTCATAGAAGCGAGCGGCGGGAGCAGGAGATATCGGAGATTTCCGGCTCGCTCAAGGCCCTGGCCAAAGAACTTGATGTGCCGGTAGTGGCCCTCTCCCAACTCAACCGCAAGGTGGAGGAACGGCACGACAAGCGACCCCAGCTTGCGGATCTTCGTGAATCCGGTGCTATCGAACAGGATGCCGATGTCATAGCCTTTATTTATCGCGACGAAGTTTACCACCCGGATAGCCCTGATCAGGGAAGGGCCGAGGTAAACATTGGCAAGCAGCGCAACGGGCCCACGGGGAAGACCACTCTCACCTTTCTTACCCAGTATACCCGGTTCGAAAACTTGGCATTTGAAGAAGCAGGGTAGAAAAAAACTAGTTGCCTGCTGCCAGCAACCTATAGAGTGGGGGATTTCGAAACGTAGATCCAGATATAGAATGCAGACAAATCCGAAATTCGAATATCGAAATCCGAAACAAATTCAAAATTAGAATTTATCAATGTTCGAAACAAAGACCGCAGGACGGTTATAGAGTTCATCTAGTTTTGGTCATTTGAATTTTGGTAATTCGGATTTGTTTCGTGCTTCGTGCTTCGTGCTTCGGATTTTTATTTGGGGCCGGTTTCTACAGCGGGCACGATAGCTAACCTAAGACAAAGGATTTGATGGCTGTGTACTGGAATCAGGAATTGGAAACCATGCCCCCGGAAAACCTCAAAGTGCTGCAGCTGGAGCGGTTGCAGTGGGCGGTAGCTCAGGCGAGTAAGTCCCCTCACTACAGCAAGGTTTTTGCCGAGAAAGAAATCAAGCCTGAAAGTATTCGGCGAATAGAGGATATACACCGACTGCCCTTCACCAGCAAGGACGACTTGCGGTCCCAGTTTCCCTACGGCCTCCTTAGTGTGGACTTGAAAGATGTCATCCGGCTCCATTCATCATCTGGTACCTCGGGCCAGGCGACAGTTGTTTTTCACAGCCAGAGAGACATTGAAATTTGGGCCGATCTGGTCAGCCGATGTATGTATATGACCGGAGTGCGGCAAGATGACGTTTTTCAGAACCTCACTGGTTATGGGCTGTTCACCGGCGGGCTCGGGTTTCATTATGGCGGGGAGCGTTTGGGAACCCTGACCATCCCATCGGGGACCGGCAACACCAAGAGACAGATCCTTCTGATGCAGGAGTTTGGCACTACTGTGATCCATCTGATTCCAAGCTATGCCATGCGGCTTATGCAAGTGATGGCCGAGTTGGAGGTGGATCCTCGCCGTGATCTGAAGCTACGCATTGCTTTCCTGGGCGCAGAGCCCCATTCAGAAGAAATTAGGCTGCGGGTGGAGCGATACTTTGAACTGGAAGCTTTCAATTCCTACGGCCTTTCAGAGATGAACGGGCCGGGAGTGGCTTTTGAGTGTCCTGAAAAGTGGGGGATGCACATCTGGGAGGATGCCTTCTTTGTGGAGATCATCGACCCAGAGACGCTGGAGCTTGCTGAGCCCGGCAAAGTAGGAGAACTGGTCTTAACCACACTTACCCGTGAGGCCATGCCGATTATTCGCTACCGCACCAGCGACCTCACTCGCATTCTCCCGGGTACGTGCCCGTGCGGTCGCACTCACAGTCGCCTTGATCGCATTAAAGGCCGGACTGATGACATGCTCATTATCAAGGGAGTGAATATTTTTCCGGTTCAGGTGGAACAGGCATTGATGGAAGTCCCTGAAGTGGGTCAAAATTACCTGATCATCCTCGAGAGGGTGGCCGAGATGGATACCATGCGCATACAGGTGGAGATACACCCCGATATTTTCAAGGAAGACATGCGCTTTCTTAAGCGGCTTCAAGACAAGATTACTCACGAACTCCGCAACGAACTGCTCGTCACACCCACGGTGGAGCTGGTGCAGGCCAACACAATACCACGCTCTCCAGGCAAAGCGGTCAGAGTTGAAGACAGAAGATAGCAGGCAGCTGACAGCAGACAGAAAACAACTAGGCACTACGAACTAAGCGCTAGGCACAGTTGGACGACGCGGGGACCCGCCCGCCTCGCCTGAAGGCGAAGCCGATGGCGGGCAGGCGCGGTGAGACGGGGATTAGAGGCTTGAGGTGAGCCCTTTTAATGGACACTCAGCTGAGACCGACTCTCCACCGGCACGAGGTGGAGCCTCTTCTCCATGGCCTCAACCAAAGCGTGTAGGTTGTCACCGTTCAGGGCGGAAATAGTGATTGCCTGATTGCGTTTGCGCAGATTCTCCACGTACTCTTGATCTTGCACCAAATCTACCTTGTTGAAAACCCGAAGCATTGGAATAAGGTGCAAATCAAGCGTTGCCAATATTTCCTCCACCGCCAACATCTGTTCCTCGAACATGGGATTGCTCACATCAATCACATGTAAGAGCAAGTCCGCATGACGCAACTCTTCCAGGGTCGCACCGAACGCCTCCATCAAATCACTGGGAAGGTCTCGGATGAAGCCAACGGTATCAGTTATGATGGCCTCTTGATCGCGTGGAAAGCGCAATCTGCGACTTGCGGGATCCAGAGTTGCAAAAAGACGATCTCCCACTTGCACCCGACTGCGCGTCAATGTATTGAGCAGCGTGGATTTTCCCGCATTGGTGTAGCCGACGATGGAAATGACGGGGAGGCCGGTGCGTAGCCGCAGGCCTCGTCTCTGGCCGCGTTGTTTCTTGATTTGCAGCAGTTGCTTCTCCAACCTGGCTATGCGATCTCGAACCCTACGTCTGTTGATTTCCAGCTTGGTCTCACCCGGCCCCCGACTGCCGATGCCACCTGTGAGCCGCGACAAAGCATCGTCTTTGACCACCAATCGCGGCAGCAGGTACTGCAACTGTGCCATCTCCACCTGTATCTTGCCTTCCCGGCTTTTGGCCCGTTGGGCAAAAATGTCCAGGATAAGCTGAGTTCGGTCGATAATTCGAAGCTCGGTAAAATCGGTAATGGAGCGCATCTGTGAAGGATTAAGATCATGGTCAAAAATCAAGAGATCAACCCCTGACTGTAGGGCCTGCAGCACCAACTCGCTGAGCTTACCGCGTCCCATGAGATACTTGGGATTAATTCGCTGCTGCCGCTGGATGATGCGTTCGGCAACAGCAATACCTGATGAGCGGGCCAACTCGGTCAACTCCTCCATGGATGCCTCGGCCTCGGTCTTGGGAGAGCTTGTCACACTAACCAGTATGGCCCTGTCTTGATTGCCACCTACCTCAAGTAAGGCCTGCTTACGAGCGAACTCATCCTCTAATGACTGTACCAGTTGAAGGAAATCAAGTTCAGGATCATGAGCTGGAATAGGATCCAGGAGGAGCCAGCCTTTACCGTTGACATTTTCCGGCAGCAGGTGGGCGGTGAGCAAACGCCGAGCGCCGCCATGCCCGTCCACCTCCAAGACCGCCATCAAATCCAAGCGCAAGAAGACCAGGTCCATAAAATCATCTTCGGTGAGAGGTTCACCTTTCAGATGGGTGTGAACGCATCGCAGGCCGCGGAGTCGACTGCTGTGGCCACGGGTAGGAGTAAGTTCAGGGATAAGTATGGAGCGGTGGTCGCCGACGATAACCCGCTCGATCTCTCCCCTACGATTAATCAGAAGACCAAGCTGTCGATTGGTTTCAAATGAAAGTCTTGCCAGAGTGCGCGAGAGATCGGGCGTGATAATGCCTTGGGGGGGCAAACGTCGACGGTATAATCGCTGCAACCGTTTTAAGTAACCGGCCCCGAGACCGGCGGTGTGACCAAAAACTTTTCGGATTGGTGCTTCTCCTTGAGTTTTGCTTGCTTACATGTATTGTAAATCGCTACGTACAATTATGCAAGCAAACTGGTTTGCTAATTGAGGTAATGCAGACGTGAGATGTGGGATGTGAGGTGTGAGATTGCGGATTTAGTAGGGCATAGAGCAGAGGGCATAGAGCATACGAAAGAATTGCGAATTTCGAAATGCGAATTGCGAATGTAAAAGCAAAGAACCCCTAGAAAAGAAGTATTTCGTTTTGTTTTCTCATTCTGGATTCTGAATTCTGGCTCCTGAATTCTTATTTGCTTTGGGGCTTACTGCTTAGTTCTTAGTTCCTAGTTCCTAGTTCTTTTCTGTCTGCTGCTAGCTGTCTGCTGCCTGCTGTCTTCTGTCCTCCTTACGGTGCTCCGCAAGCACTTCCCTGGCCTTTTCAACATCCTTGCGGATCTGGTCGGACAACTCCTCGGGGCCGGAGAATGTCTTTTCATCCCGCAGTCGTTCAATGAAACGCACTTGGATAACCTTCCCATAAATATCTTTATTGAAGTGTATGATGTGGGTTTCCACCGAGAAGGCTCCATTTTGGAAGGTGGGACTGTAGCCGATGTTGGTAGCCCCGTCATAGAATTGATCATCAATGATCACTTCAGTGGCGTAAACACCCGGACGAGGGGTGAGTTCGTCAACCAGTTGGAGGTTGGCTGTGGGAAAGCCAAGAAGACGGCCTCCTCGATCGCGACCCCGGATCACCTTGCCAGCCACCTGGTAGTCACGTCCTAGCATTTTCCGGGCACTATCTAGGTCACCAGCCAAAACAAATTCACGAATGCTACTGGAGCTCACTTCCCTGCCGTTAGCGGTGAGATCAGTGACCACGTGGACCTCAAAATTCAGTTCCTCCCCCATTTGGGTGAGAGCAGGAATGTCTCCTTCTCTTTTGTAGCCGAAGCGGTAATCCGGCCCAACCACCACCGCCCGAGTACCTATCTGTTGGTGAATGATTTTTCGGACGAATTCGGGCGCAGTCATCTTGGCAAATTCATGAGTAAACTGGATAACTATAAAGACGTCGATGCCGGCATCTTCAATGAGCAGCACTTTCTGCTCATGCGGGGTAATGAGTGGCGGTCCATTGGACGGATAAAGCACTTTGGTGGGGTGAGGATTGAAGGTGATGACGATAGATTCACCTTCCAAGGTCTCGGCTACTTCCTTGACACGTTGAAAGAGGCTCAAGTGTCCAATATGCACACCATCGAAGTTGCCGATGGTGATCACTGGATTACGAAAGGACCGCTTGATATTGTCTATGCCATCAATCACTTCCATGGGAATTATATGAACCTCCAGTCGTTCACATTTTGGGGATAAACCAAGCCAACTTTACAGCTTGACAAAGGAAGAGTGTAAGAATACATTAACTCTGCTCCGCAGGCAACAGCATTTTTGAAGTGCCGAAGTGGCGGAACTGGTAGACGCGCATGGTTCAGGGTCATGTGGGTATTAGCCCGTGGGAGTTCGAGTCTCCCCTTCGGCACCACGGTGTAATTTAAGGCGTGATCTCAATAGGTTGCGCCTTTTTCTTTGCACTGGTTTTGGAGCCTACCCCCAGCCCGCAGAAACCACCTGGGGATTTCTTGTTCGCCAACATGATTCTATGCCGCATCGTAATATTTCTTATCTATTCCTGCCTCTCGAGTGGAATTTTCTTACCACTTTTATAACCTTAAATACCCATTACCCAAGATTAAACCTTTTGGATAATAAGTGCTAAATATCCGTATTTTATCGAAAAAATACATATATTAGAATTGGCATACTAATTGAGTTAGCTGGACCAAAACAAGGCGGCTCGATACTGGTTGTTTGCCCAACTAGTCTATGGCCTTTTGGTCAAATTTGGTGATTAGAGCACACATTTTAAGAGTTATTCAATAGTGATAAGAATATGATTTTAAACAGAATTTTGGTTTTTATCTGTAGTCGGCCCTGACCTTGCTGATAGGGGGGCGTGAAGGCAGAGAACCAGACTTAAGTTGGAGGATTTTCTAGTGACGCATCATCCTACCTGATATTAATTTCGCCTTAGTTGAAAACATTGGGGGAGGGGAAATGATATCGTATTTTATTAAAAGAATAGTATTTGTTTTCGTTGGCCTAGCAGCATTATATTCTTTTGTTCCATGCAACCACAGCTATGCGGCCACGCATGCTTACCTTAGTAACTCATACGATAACACCGTATCTGTAATACATACTTCAGACAATACCGTGACCACAACTGTTGACGTTGGTGAATGGCCTTATGGTGTCGCCGTTAGTCCAGATGGGGAGTATATTTATATAGCCAACGGTGGCGATGACACCGTAACTGTTATTCGTACTAGTGATAATACAGTCACTGCATCCATTACCGTTGGGAGCTCACCCGGAGGTATCGCGGTGAGTCCTGATTGTGCTTATGTTTATGTATCGAATAACGATGATAACACAGTATCTGTGATCCAGACATCCATTAACAAAGTCATTGCGACTGTCAACGTGGGACTGTGGCCTGAGGGTTTGACGGCAAATCCCAGTGGAGAGTACGTTTATGTTGTCAACACAGGTGATGATAGTATATCAGTTATTCAAACATGGGATAACACGGTGGTTGAAGAAATTTATGTTGGTGCATGGCCTTATGGTGTCGCCGTAAGTCCTAGCGGGAACCATATTTATGTATCAAATACCGGTGACAACACTGTATCAGTGATACGTGCTCAAGATAATACAGTAATGGCTACCATTAAAGTTGGTACAAGACCAATTGGTATTGTTGTAACACCTGATGGTGAATATGTTTATGTTGCAACTAGTAGAGATAACAAAGTATCCGTAATCCGAACATCAAATAATACAGTCGTCGCAACAATTGAAGTAGGCGCATGGCCCTGGGGCGTGGCGATTACACCTAACGGAGAGTATGTTTATGTGTCAAGTATAGCCGATGACACAGTGTCGGTCATAAGAACTGTCGATAACTTTGTCACCACTACTATTGCTGTCGGAGCAGATCCTTATAGTTTTGGAAATTTCATTGCCGATACGCCCGATGGTATCAAATGGGTAGCCACGGTTGTCGGCGACCAGCAGATAGGTATCCTCGGCAAGACAGGGGTCGCATCGATTGAGTCAATAGAGTCAGTTGATCCTAATACTGTCTCGGACACTACAAACAGGCCTGGCAGTATGCCATGGGGTCTCCTTAGTTTCAGGCTAACGGTGAACAGTCCTGGGGATACGGCCGAAGTAACCATATATTTTCCCGATGCCGCAGGAAGCAATGCCAGTTGGCATAAATATGACTCGATCAATGGTTGGCAAGATTATGCAGATCATGCCACCTTCAGCCCCGATAGACGATCAGTTACGTTAGAACTGCAAGATGGCGGTTATGGTGATGCCGATGGAACGGCAAATGGCATCATCATTGATCCCAGCGGTTTGGGTTCTTCCTCATCATCAGAGTCTGAGAGCAGTGGCGGCGGTGGTGGAGGTTGTTTTATTGCCACCGCGGCTCACGGGTTTCTCTTCTAGCCCGGATATTTCATGAATAACTTGCTGCGACCACGGATATGGCCGTCCTTCCTGGCGTCCTCGGGTGTTGGCCCCTGCGACGTACCGTTCAGGTACGCCTCTGGACCAATCCCACGATACCGCGGGACGGTTGCCAGGTGGCACGTCCATCTTCGCGATCTCGCAACAGCAATTCATGAAATATGCGGGCTAGAAGCAACTGACAATTCAGGAGATACTCATGCCCATTTATGAGTACTATTGTGAGAGCTGTGATAAAGAATTTGAGACTCTAGTATTTCGCTCCTCTGACCCTGTGGCCTGTCCGACGTGCAGCACGGATAATGTCCAGCGAGTACTATCCGTATTTGGTTTTAAAAGTGGCGGAGACAAAGGTGCAGCGAGCAGCAGGATGGGCAGTGGAGCAAGTGGTTGCAGTGACTGTGCCGCCACCAATTGCGGCAGCTG
>JBFFBS010000097.1:0-12933 GCA_041560295.1 Syntrophobacteria bacterium
CACCAGCACCATCGAGGTGCAGATGGCCGGCAGCGAGAAAGTTTACGACATGGCCTTCTATGCCGCGGAAAGTGGCTGGCAGACCTCCTTGAATTGGCTGGATAACCAGTACCCGGCAGTTACCCAGAATCTTGGCTGGGATGAGGATTCTGAGACTTTCATAGAGGCGAACTACAACAATCCACACTCCATCGTACTGGCACAGGATAACGATACCGATTATTCGGTAAAAATAGAGTTTGTGGGCACAAGGGCCGTGCCAGGTTATGGCACAAACTACAGAAGGTTCAACTACAGGGTGCATTCAGTAGGGACTGGACCGAGCAACGCTCGTTCAGAAGTGAGCGTGGTTGCCGGCAAGATCTTTGATACGGAAGGCTCGTAACATGAAAGTAATGAAAAGCAAGTACTTGATATTTTCCATTTTACTGGGCTCCTCTCTGATATTTGCTGGATTTGGCCTGGACCAGGCAGGGGCGCAAGCCTTGGATAATTGCCCCTATCCGCCATTTTCTTCTACAGAGACCGGCAAACCAAATATTCTCATCATCCTGGACCACTCCGGTTCCATGGGGAACTATGCCGGCTCTCGCTGGGTCACTGCTCAAACGGTGGTAAAGGATATCATTGATGATTTTCCCAATGTGCGCTTTGGTTTGATGAGGATGGACGGTTCCAACACCTGGGGCAATGACAACATAAGCATCGAGAGTCCTTACATCAGACAGGGCGGCAAGCTCTTGAAACCCGTCGGCACCCCTGGGGATGAAATAAAAACCTATATCGACAACTGGGGAGATCAGAGCAACAACCCCCAGACCTGGACCACCTTGGCTGAGACCCTGGCCGCGGCCGGCCAGTACTTTGCCACGGTGGCGGTGGCTGGCTCCCACACCGGCAGTGCTGATTCGTCGGTTCTCACTGACAGCAATGGAGATTTCGTCACCGATGGAATTCAGGTTGGCGATGTGATTTTCAACACCACGGATGGCTCCTACGGCACGGTAACCGGGGTCACCGCCACTACCATAACCGCCACTTTGACCGGCGGCAGCGACAACGATTGGGACACCGACGATGGTTATACCACTTCGAAAAAAGCTGGGAAAGGTCCCGCCGGCTTCGGAGCTTACTATAAACCCTACCACCCGAATCACCCAGACAGTAAAGCCCATTACCTTACGGGGACTCTGTCCGTAGGCAGTGAGCCCTGGATTGACGAGAGCCACACCATATCCTCCCAGCCAGCGGGCTTTGAAAACTATGTTGCCATCAGGACCTATCAGGATGAATTCAGTGACTATAGCGAAGATGCTGCAGAACTCATAGACCTCAACCTTCCCGTCGCCGCTACTGTCTATGTGGCTTACGAGAATGGCAAGACAATTCCAACCTGGCTTGAAAGCTATACCGACACCGGCAACAACGTCACCATTTCAGATGGTACGAGTTTTGACGTTTACGCCAAAGACTTCAGTGGAGGCCTTGTCACCCTGGGGGGGAATCAGAACGGTAGTGGCAATGCGGATTACACCTACTTTGCCTACGTTTCCCTGCCTGGTGGCATTAATGACAGCATCGCTTCCGACACCGATGATGTGGGCAGATATGTGAATGCAACCAGTCCCATAGAAAACGAATGTCAGCAATCCTTCATCATCTTCCTTACCGATGGGTTATCAAACTACGACAGCGACTGGAATGTCGTGACAAATGTCATCGGCGATTATGACGGGGACGGTGCCGACAGCAACCACAAGTATATGGATGACGTGGCCAAGTATTTATACGAAAACGACATGCGCTCAGACATCGAAGGAATGCAGAATCTTGTTACCTACGTGGTCGGTTTTTTTATCAATGATTCACTCCTCTCAAACGCCGCCGCCAAAGGGGGCGGGCTCTATTTCACCGCCAGTAGCGCCGAGGCACTGACCACGGCTTTACAAAAGGCCATTACCGATATTTTGGACAGGATGTCTGCCGGAACCGCGGTTTCAACCATTACCTCTACTTCCTCATCGGACGGCTACATACTTCGGGCCAAGTTCCTACCTCTTTCCTGGCAGGGATTCTTGGAGGCCTATACCCAGCCCTATTACGAGGGGAAAATCCCCCTTTGGGAGGCCGGTCAAGTCCTGGCCGACAGGATAGATCTCAACACCGCCGCTGACCGGGAGATCTTCACCTATATCGGAATGGAATCTGTTAAGAAACAGGATTTCGATTCGACCAATTCCACGTTAGTGAATTGGTTGAACATAGAATGGTCCGAGTTTGACGACAGCGAGGTACAGGACATTATAGATTTCTTGAGGGGTGACGACAGCAACGACGGAGGCAAGTACAGGGATAGAAAGGGATGGTTCTTGGGTGATATAATTTACTCTGCCCCAAGCGCTGTGGGAGCACCGAGATCTTTCTTCTTGGAGAATGACTTTCAGACCTTCAAGAACAATAACCTCAATAGACCCACCATGATTTACCAGGGAGCAAACGACGGCATGCTCCACGCCTTCAATGCTGCGGACGGTTCAGAAGAGTGGGCCTTTATTCCGGAAAACATACGCCCTTACCTCAAGAACCTGACTCTCCAGGCCTGTCATAAGTACTATGTGGATTTAACTCCTACGGCCAGAGACATATACGATGTGACCTGGAAGACCGGCGCTGATGACTGGACTGGGTGGAAAACGGTTTTGCTGGGCGGCAACAGATTGGGCGGGTACGAATACTTCGCCCTCGATATAACTGACCCTGCTGCCGATTCCGTTTCCGTCCTCTGGGATCGGATAGTTTTTCCGGGGAGAAGGTCCTCGACCATTCCCTTTGTGGGCAAGGTCAAGGCTCTGGAAGGAAAAACCGGAGAGGTTGATAAATGGCTTGCTGTCACCACCTCCGGCTACGATGAAAGTGATTTAAGGACTGGCATGATAGCAGCGGTCAATTTCACCGATGGTAGCAAGGAAATCATCTGGAAAGAGGGTAACTCAGAATTTAGCCAGTTAGCCACCCAGATCAAGAGTGGTTCGAATCCTTACTACTCCCTGACTTCACCTGTTGCGGTGGATTCTGATGATGACGGCTATCTTGATCTGATCTACGCAGGTGACACCGAGGGGGCATTGTGGAAGTTTTACTATGACTATAACGATACCCTTTGGAAGAAAGTAAAACTGTTTGCCACCGGTGGCCAGCCCATCACCGGCAGACCTACCCTGGTGTTCGACGACCAGGACAACCTCAGGGTTTTCTTTGGCACCGGGAAATACCTGGTTGGGGTTGATAAGGACAACTCCTCCCGGAATGCTTACTACTGCCTCGTTGAGAAGAAATTTATAAAAACCAACCCCAACGACGATAATGACGGACACTACACCATTGCTCCCGTATCACCCCTGGAACCAAGTGATTTGGCGGATATGACCGCAATCAAAACCGAGGGGGAATTGAGTAATTACCTGAGCGGCTTGTCCGATTCGGACCGGGATGCCTTCAATGACAGGTACGACACTGGCTGGTACTTTCAACTGGATGATCCGGGAACCGATCCCGGCGAGAGAGTGATTGAAGAGTCCACGGTGGTTTCCGGTGTTTCCTTTTTCACCTCTTTTACGCCCAATGAGGACATTTGCGGCTTTGGCGGCGCTGCCAGAGTATATGCAGTGGACTACAAGACAGGACTGATCGCCACCGCCGGAAGCAACACCACTCTGAGTGCTGACGGCGGAGGTGATATAACTGAGAGATACAAGGAATTGGGCCCTGGTCTTCCCTCAAAGGTGGTTTACCACAGGGATTCCGGCACCGGGCTATCCAGTGTTATGGTGCAGACCAGCGACACTACTGTACACGTTGAAGAGGTAACCTTGACGGGCAGGTTGTGGGGTATCGGCTCCTGGAGGACAGTGGATTAGAGAATTAACGGGGATGAGCTTAGCACACACTTGACACAGAGGGTAGTGTAAATATTTGGGTTTACTGAAATTTATTTAAACCGTAGAATATCGAATCCGCCTCAGGCGGATCGAAGTGATCACTTCATGTTACTGTAATGGAGTATCAACCAATGAAAAAATACATTTTACTTTTATTTTTGTCCCTTCTACTCATCCCCGGCTTTGTGCAGGCAGAGAGCACAGAAACCTTTGAAATCAAGGGAGTTATCGGTGATTCTGCTCCGCAATCCCGCATCTATGAAGTCGATGGCACGATCTATGAATTCGATGAAGACGTTACCATCCAAACCCCCTCCGGAGACCCTTTGACTTTTTCTGACTTGAAAGGTGGAATGAAAATCAAGATCATCGCTGAGAAAGTCTCCGGTCCGGACGGCAAGAAAAAAAACAAATATATTCGCATTATAGTGATGAAGGCAAAAAAGAAGGAACAATAGCAAGGTCAAGTCTGAAAGACATCACCGACGCAGTTTGCCTCCCATTATATAAAAAAAATTTATAGCCTTAAAATTTTTTACCTGCACTACGTAGGTATCGCCCCTGCAAAAGTGGCATGAACCCGGCGATCCTTCCCTGCCGCCATCGCTCAATCTCCCCTGGTGCGGACCCCGCCCCGCACCCCCTGGACAGCTCTCTACCCGCGTAGTATCTGCGAAAACGGGGGAAACTATTTGATCTCCCTCCCGGATTACCAACGGAAAACTCTCAGCTCAGTTGACTACTGACACGCATTCCTTCCTGATGGCACAGAATTTGCTCAATCTCACTTAACGAAAGGTTACAGGATAGTCAAAGGCTCGTTACCCAGGTCTTAGCAAAGGGTTCTGTGAAATCATGAAGCGGTTATTTTTGCGGATTTTTTTAATGGCAAAGAGGTCAATCCGGCCCGGAACAGAGCAGGGGCTCCACCGTCGCCTCGAGCACGGTTTTACCGTGGTCGAACTGATAGCCATTGTTGCCATCATCGCTGTGCTGATTGCTATCGCCACCCTGAGTATGCCCGGGTTTCGAGCCAATATAACTCTCAAGGCCACAGCCAGGGACGTGGTCTCCTCCTTTCAGTTCGCCCGGGTGGAGGCGGCTAAGCGGAACGCAACGGTCTCGGTCCAACTCACCGAGGGAGGTAAGGGCGTTGGCAAGTGTAAGGTCATAATCAACGGGGAGACTCTAAGAGAGAGGACCATGCCTCCCAGAGTGACTCTGACTCCTCCTACTACTCCCATCACCACCTTTCAAATCAGTAACAGGGGGTTTCTGATTGGAGCCGGTGGTACTGTAGTTTTGACCAATGGAGACAGGACATACAATGTAGTTCTGTCATCGGCTGGTTCGATTAGCTTGAATGGACCTATATAGCTGGTGATCGCCATTTAACCAGGCTTAAGGGAAAACGCGTTATGGGCAAACAGCACAGAAAACAATCAGCGAATCTGCAGCAGGGGTTCACACTGGTGGAACTCCTAGTTGCCATGGCAATGGCTGGAATTGTGATAGGCGCCATCTACTCGACTTTCAAATCTCAACAAGATTCCTATGTCAATCAGGAAGTGGTGGCGGAAATGCAGCAGAACCTCCGTGCAGCCCTCTACATGATGGCGAGAGATATAAGAATTGCCGGCTATGATCCATCGGAAGTTGCTGATGCAGGTATCGTAAGTGCTGGCCCGAACAGTATAAATTTCACATTCGATATCAACGATGGCGTCGATAACGATGCTGACGGCACCGTAGATGAGATTGATGAACCCATCATCAACGATGGCGATGTAACCGATGCCAACGAGAATATTACTTATTCTTTAGATACTACCGATGCTGATAATCCCAAACTAGTTAGAAATGCCGGGGTCGGCGACCAACCGGTTGCGGACTACATCGATGCGGTTGGCTTTGCTTATGCTTTCGATAATGATGGCGACGACCAGGTGGACACCTCAGGCGGTGGCTTTATAATTTGGGCAATTGACTCAGATGGCGACGGCGATTTGGACTTTAGTCTTGATACAAATGATGATGGAGTTATTGATACGAATGATAACCCCGCTGGAGTAGCCTTGGCCCCTGAGGTAGATATCAGCAGAATAAGGGCTGTGAAGATATGGTTACTTGCGAGAACTGGAAGAGTGGATCGGAGTTTCACTAATTCAACCACATACGTGGTCAGTGATCAACAGCTCCAATATAACGATAATTTCAGGCGCCGTCTTTTGACTACAGCTGTTTCATGTAGGAACATGACCCTGTAACGTACGATAAGAATCTTTAAAAGAAGGGTCTTTAGAATGAACTCCCCAAAAAAAGAAGCAGGCTTTACGATCCTGGAAATTCTTATTGCCATCTCTATTTTGGCTTTCGGGCTTCTGGCAGTTGCTACCATGCAGGCCACGTCAATCAAGGGCAATTCGCAGGCAATTGGCATTACTGAGGGAATTACCCTGGCCCAAGATAAAATAGAAGAATTTATCGGCCTTGATTACAACCACGCAGACCTTAGTGATTTTGATGGTGATGGCACCACCCAGGACACTGCCCCCGATGACGGCGTTGATGACGATTTGGGCAATTTCGGTCTGGATGACACCGTGGATGGGGGCGGAAACATCATAGCAGATAGATCGGATCTAAGTGATCCCAGATATAAGATCTACTGGAATATCGCTGTGGATGAACCGATTAACAATGTCAAGACCATTCGAGTAATCGTTGAGTGGGAAGATAGGCAAGTAGCGAAGAGAGCTACAGTCGATTATATGAAAGCGGACATCTTTTAGGATCTGCAATGATATGGCAGGAGACGAACATGCATCCTTTTTCCTTACTTGACAACCAGCGGGGAAGCGCATTGATCGTTGCCCTTTTAATGCTGGTGGTGCTCACGCTGCTTGGAATATCAGCAACAACAACTACCACCGTAGAGTTGCAGATTTCAGGGAATGACAAACTTTACAAAAGGTCCTTCTTGGCGGCGGATGGTGGAACCGCAGCGGGTAGCGAGTTGGTAGAGCAAAGTATTGAAGACCGGGATTGGACTGACGATTCAACCAGGGGCAACGTGGGCATTCTGAATGGAGATTTCTATCTGAATCGTGACACTGACGCTGGCATAGACCCTATTCCTTCCGATGACCCCGCAAATCGTGATGCGGTCATCCCGCTCAGTGCAATTGTTGATCTCACCGCCAACCCTTTTGTCGTGGACAAAGATGTTCCCCACACCAATCTCAAGATTGTTGGCAACTCGCAATTGTCATCAGGAAGTGCGGTCCAGTTAGCGTCTGGATATGAGGGAAAGGGGAAAGGGGCAGGAGGAGGAGGCGCCTGGATTATCTATGACATCCGGGCTCAGCATCGCGATGTCCGCAACACTTCAGTCATGGTCCGCCTTGGCTGGAGACACGTGATGTGAAGAGGGAGCAAGGCAGCTGTCTGTAGAAGGTTATAGCTCGACGACTGAAAGTCATGTGAGCTCTTGTTAAGGAGACATATTATGAAGAAAACCGCCATCATTTTCCTGGTCATCATGGTGCTCAGTGTTCCCGCTTTTGTGGCAGGAAAAACCACCATAGTGGTAGGCACTATTGAATTTATAACGAAAGACTACATCATAATGAATGATACCCAATTCAAGCTCATCAATAGCAGCGACAAAGACTCAAAGAAACAATACGGTCTTGAAACGGAATACTGGCTCATGGACTATGATCGCCAAGGCCGTCTCCTCGGGGCTTTTAAGGTGAACTTCGAGACCCTTGGAGCCGTGGGCTGGGTGGCCAAGGCAAGGGTGACCTTGCAGGGTAACGTTGTGCGAAAGATCGAGGTCCTGGACGAAGAAGCTTAGTATCACGGACCACAGCAATACTCGCAAAGAAGGTGGATTGCCATGAAACATCGTAGCTTGAAAATAGTAGTGCTCGCAGGATTGATAATAATCTGTATGACCGCGACAGCCTTTGCCGAAGTTGCGGACATGTCGCAATTTGTCCAGATACCCCCGTTTGTCTTGCGGGGGGCGGACGCCAATGTGCTTTTGGATCTCTCCATTGAGTGGCCCACAGCGGGAGCCGCCTACAATGATGAACAGGTGGATGCCAATGGTGATGGAGATTATGCGGATACCAACGACTGTGACGGCAGGGTCTCTATTGATGGGAAGAACATAGGCAAATGTTATAAAACGGCCAGAGAATACATCGGTTATTTTGATCCCAACAAGTGCTACAAGGAGAACAGCGGACGTTTTGAGCCCGTGGATGCCACCAACAGTGACTACTCGTGTAGCGGCAAGGTAGGCAGGTGGAGCGGTAACTTTCTCAACTGGGCCACCATGAGCGCCATTGACGAGCTCCGCTGGGCGCTCACCGGCGGCTACCGCCATGTGGATGAAGACCTGCAAGATTCTTCCACCCCTGAGACTGTCCTGGAAAGAGCCAATGTGGAACCCGCCAGGTTCTATCCCTTTCACAACGTCTGGCAGGTCAAGGTGGTGAGTTCAACATATAATGTGGCTCCCAGCACGGTGACCCCTTACAGTGATAGCACACTTTATATTTACAACCATGGCTATGAGTTTAGCCTCTTTAAATCGTGTTGTAGTAAGTCAGACTACTTGGCTGGCAACGACAAGGTAGCGGGGCCCTTCTACGCCAGGGTAAAGGTGTGCGACCCCACCCAGGGGCTGGAGGATAACTGTGTCGAATACGGCGGCTATTACAAGCCCGAGGGCTTGATGCAGAAAAATGCCGACAAGATGCGCTTTGCCGCCATGGGATATCTCTTGGAGAGCGTCAGGGAAAGAGAGGGAGGTGTGCTCAGGGCCAACATGAAGTATATCGGCCCGCAAAAGCCCGACGGCTCGAATAACACCCAAGCAGAGTATGACAAAAATGGAATTTTCATCGTCGACCCCGACAACATGAAGCCCACTGACTCGGACGTTCAGTACAGCGGGGTTATTAATTATCTCAACAGATTCGGCAGGAATGGCTACAAATCCAAAGACCCCGTGAGCGAACTCTACTATGAGTGCTTGAACTATTACAAAAATCGGGGGCCCACCCCGAACTACCTGGATGGGGACAATAATTATCTTATTGAGCCGGCTGCGTCATCCGATGGTCAGATCGACGCCATAGATGCTGCCTATAAAGACGGTTTTCCGGTAATCACCAACTGGGACGATCCCATCCAGTACTCCTGCCAGAAGAATTACATTATCGGGATTAACGACGCCTTCCCGCACGTGGACAAGCGACTGCCCGGAACTGCCTTCACCGATGACGACTATGACAACGACGGTACCCCTGATCTCACCTGGGATGACTACGGCGAGCCTGCAAATGCCGACCCCGACATCAACGTTACCACCCTTACCAATACCGTGGGTGAACTGCAGGGCATAAACGGAACCCAGCGAAAGGTCGGCTGTACTGCCACCGACTGCGACTGGGTGAACGAGCTGAAAACCATCCCTGCCCTCGGCGAGGTGGCCGGCCCGCGGGGCGGCAGCAAGCACAACTCCTGGTACGTGGCCGGGCTTGCTTACTACGCCAATACCCAGGACATAAGACCTGACGCTGCTGCCGACGGCTTTCCCGGCAGGCAGACTATCACCACCTACATGATGGACACCCAGGAGTATTCATCAACCCCTTATAAAGGTGAGATGAACATGCTCTGGCTCACCGGAAAGTACGGCGGCTTTGTGGAAAAGGATTTTGTCGACACCAATGGTGACGGTAACCCCTACGAGCCCAACCTTCAAGCAGAGTGGGACGCGGATGCTGACGGCTTGCCGGATAACTACGTTCAGGCTTCCGATCCCGAAAAACTGGTAGCTGCCCTCAACAGGGCCTTCACCGACATCCTCAAAAGGGCAAGCTCCGGCACCGCGGCATCGGTTATCTCCAATACGCGCTCGGGAGAAGGAGGGGTGTATCAGTCCATCTTCTATCCCTATTTCAATGACGCCAACTGCCTCAATGCTGACACCAAGGAGGTCTCCTGGGTGGGTCAGGTTCACGCCCTGTTCGTGGACTCTTATGGCAATATGAGAGAAGATAGCAACGGCAATAGAACGCTCGATTTGGCCGACGACCTAATCATCGTCTATAGCGGAACTGACATTTACAAGTTCACCGATACCAATGGAAACGGCAAACTCGATCCTGGCGAATTTACCGACACCAACGGAAATGGCAGGCTCGATGCTGCTGAACTCACTGGGACCGTCTATACCATGGCTGATATCAACTATATCTGGACCACAAATGAGTGGTTGAATGATACGGCTCTGGTCACCACTCAACAGAGATCACCATATGTTAACGACACCCAGAAGAGGAGGTACCTTTTTACCTTTATCGATGCTGATGGGGATATGGTGCCGAAGGCCGATGGCAGCGAGCAGGTAGCTTTTACTACGGCAAACAAAGCGACGATCTCGCCCTACCTGCACCTTTACGCTCCCTTTGCCTATTCAAGTAGCAATCCCCCCCCAGGCATAGATTCAAACGATTGGAACAGCTATGTCAGCAACCAGGTTGATAGGCAAATAAACTACATCCGAGGCCAGGATCAAGGTCAGGATTCTAGTCTCCCCAATTCTATCATCCCGGCAATGAGGAGTCGGCAGGTTGATTATGACTGCGACGGAACTCTTGAGACCTGGCGAATGGGAGATGTGGTTCACTCCACCCCCACCCTTGTGGGAGTTCCTTCTGAAGACTACGACTTGATCTATAAGGATACAGAGTACCAGGCCTTTTTCGTCAAATACAAAAATAGGCGAAATGTTATCTATGTGGGTGGGAATGACGGCATGCTCCACGCCTACAACGCTGGTTTCTTCAACAAAACCACCAAGGGCTTTGACTTGAAAAACCCGAATGGCAGTGAGCCCCAATATCCCCTGGGGACGGAACTGTGGGCCTACATCCCTTATAATCTCCTCCCGCACCTGTACTGGCTCACTGATCCCAACTACACCCATATCCCCTATATCGATCTGAAACCGAAAGTATTTGATGCCAAGATATTTACTGCCGACGCCGACCACCCCTACGGCTGGGGCACCGTTTTGGTTGTTGGTATGCGATTCGGCGGCGGCAAGATAAAGACGGACATGGATCACGATGGCATCCCTGAATCAGCTGGTGGGGATACGGACATGACGTCCGCCTATATGGTCCTGGATATCACCAACCCGGAGAAGGAGCCGAGGGTGCTGGCCGAGATTACCTTTGATGATCTCGGCTACACCACCAGCTACCCGGGAGTCGTTGTCATGGACCCCAAGGATACAGCAACCGCCAATGACTGGTACCTGGTGCTGGGATCAGGCCCCACGGACATGACAGCTGCAACGAGCAGTCAAAAGAGCAGAATCTATATGATTGATCTCAAGGAAATGGCCCAGACACCGGCACTTAAGGACCAGGACGGGACTTCCCCACCTGTATTTTATCGCGAGTATGACAAAAACTCCTTTGTCTCGGACATCGTCTCGGTGGATCTGGACCTGGACTACCGGACCGATGTTGTCTATTTCGGCACTATTAAAGATTTTGACGTGTACAAAGGCAGAATGCGGCGGATTGTGACAGACGACGATCTCAACCCAAACAACTGGACCCCTGACACCACCCTCTTTGATGCGCAAAAGCCGATAGCGGCAGCTCCTGCAGTCGGGCGGGACAAAGACGGAGAAATATGGGTTTACTTCGGCACCGGGCGGTTTTTCAACAGAGCAGACATAACCTATTCCGACCAGCAGTCCTACTATGGGGTCAAAGAGCCCCGGGACGCCGGGGGCAATCTGGACTGGACAAAGGTTGATAAGAACAAGATGTTGGATGTGAGTGACGTTGTGGTTTTCGAAGGTGGCTTGGTACTATGCGACGACGGCGCCGGGAACATGATAGACTGTGCAACCATTAGTGATGCAAACGGTGATGGCAAAGACGATTTCAATGAACTCCAGAGCACCGTAGACGCTAAAGAGGGCTGGTATCTCGATTTTGCTCAGGCCAATGAAAGAAACCTGGGGCAGGCCACGCTCTTGGGCGACATCCTAACCTTTACCACCTATATGCCTGACAGTGATGCCTGTGAATTTGAGGGTTTCAGTAATCTCTATGCTCTCTACTATAAAACCGGAACCGCCTTTACCCGATCCATAATCGGCCTTAATAGTAGCAACACGGACACTGACGGGAACGCGGAAGTAGTAAAACAGATCTCATTGGGCAAAGGCCTCACCGTTACTCCAAACATCCATACCGGCAAGGAAAAGGGGTCCAAGGCATTCATTCAGACGAGCACGGGGGCGATCGAGGTTATCGTCCAGGAAAACCCCGGTGCAACAAAAACTGAAAAAGCATACTGGATGGAAGACTAACACAGCGGACAAGACTGGGGATGCCACCCAGGTTGTTTACTATCCCCCTCTCTTCCTTGTGAAGGGAGGGGGATATTTATTAGCGCTAACCTAATGTGCTTGTGTGCTGATTTTGGCAGATGGTAGCTTAAACCGCAGAATGTCGAACAAGGAATAACGAATATCGAAGGAGGGCAGATCGAATTATTCGTACAGCGGGATCTCTACCAAATACAGAACAACGAGAAACTTCATAATTCGAATAACGCCTATTTATTTATCTCCGCAAAGATCTCCCCTTCCCTTCGCGACTATGCCACAAATCGCCGAAACCGTCATTCCGGACGAGCGCCGCTTCGCGGGGTGAGATCCGGAATCCAGAAAACTACAATGACGTTCTTTCCTGTCTGTTTCCCCGCCTTCGCGGGGACGTTGTCTGGATCCCGGCTCGCGTCCTCAGGCGGACTTGGCCGGGATGACGAATTGTGACACAGTCTATTGAGGGAAGAAGGGACATGTAAAACGTAAGGTGGGCACCGCCCGCCACAGAAGACCATCTTCCATTGTTAGCAAACGTTGGCGGGCGGCGATCCGCCTCCG
>JBFFBS010000098.1:0-12830 GCA_041560295.1 Syntrophobacteria bacterium
ACAGGGCTAAAACCTGCCACCACTTCGTCGAGGAGCAGGAGGCGAGGCTGGGTGGCGAGAGCCCGGGCAAGGTCCAGCCTTCGTTGCTCGCTAAGAGTGAGATCTCCGGCTGGTGTCTGTTCTTTGTGAGCAAGGCCTACCAACTCAAGGAGCTGCCTGGCTGAGTCAATATCCGCGGGTTCAGCAAAAAGATGAAATTCGCCACTAAAGACACGGCCCACCACCACATTATCCAAAGTGCTCATCTTCGCAAATGGCCGGGAGGACTGAAAGGTCCTGCTGATACCCAGTTTCTGGATCTCGTGAGGTTTGTACGAAGTCGTTTCTTTGTTGGCAAACAAAACTCTACCACTCGTTGCTCTGTGGCGGCAGGTGATCAGATTGAAAAGGGTCGTTTTCCCAGCCCCATTGGGTCCAACGAGGCCGACTATTTCACCTTCGTCGATGCTGAAGTCGATCTCTTTCAGGGCCCAATGATCCCCGAATTTTTTACTCAATGCTTCCAGTCTTAATAGAGACAAAATGTCCCTTTCGCAACTGCCCCCAGACTCCGGAAGGCATGAAGAGGATTGCTAGAATGATAACTGCACCGTAGAGAAATTCATGACCTGCCGGGAGCAAGGGGTGAAAGATGAACTGATCCACGGGGTAGAGAACTAAAGCTGCTAGGGCCGGACCGAGAATGGTGAATCGGCCTCCACAGATGGCGAAAATCATGGGTATGGCTGAGAAATGGAGCCCGTAGACCAATCCGGGTTCAAGGTAGCGTATGAGGTGGGCGTAGCAAGCACCTGTGATTCCTGTGAAAAAAGCACTGAGCAGAAGTGATAGCAACCTATACCTCAGCACCTGAATTCCTACAGCCCCAGCGGCAACCTCTTCCTCCCTAATTGCCTGGAGAGCCAGGCCCAGATTGGAGCGAAACATAAGGGTTACCAGCACCAGCAACACCAGGCCATAGCCGAGTACAAAATAGTACGAACCCACGAGACTGCCACTCATATCAAAGTGATACGAGCCCAACCGCAGAGAAGGGAGTCCGGGCAGTCCCACCAGTCCCAATGAGCCCCGAGTAAGTCCGTCCCAATTGTCAGTGATTACTTTGGGGATTTCCACAAAGGCAAGGGTCGCCAAAGCGAAGTAAGCTCCCCTGAGTCGCAGGCAAAACAACCCCATGACCGCAGCAAGCCCTGCGGCCAAGACGCCCCCTAAGGGAATAGTGGCCCAGGGGGAGACACCTAGGTCGAGACTCAAAAGGGCCGAGGTGTAGGCGCCTGCTCCGAAGAAGGCGGCATGACCCAGAGAAATAGAACCGCTCACCCCAAGGATATTCCAGGCCAAGGCCAGAGTTGCCAGCAGCAAGGCATGGGTGAACACTTGCAGGACATAATCGTTATATCGGGCAAACACGGGAAGCAAGAGCAGTAAGACCAATCCCAGAACCGGAGCAGCCCAGGCGACCTGCTGCTGTATTGCCTTCTGGCTTGTAGTCTCTTTTGTCCGCATTACTGCTTCCTTTCGAGAATTCCTTGGGGTCTAAGCGCCAGAATAGTGATAAGCATTACTGCCCCTACCAGTTCCCTCCAACTGGCACCCAAAAGAACCACTGCGCCTGATTCTGCAAAACCCAGGATCCAACCACCCAGTATCAAGCCACGAATTCGGCCTACACCGGCGAAAATGGTAATAGTGATAGCCAGCAGGGTGGCCTGCAACCCAGCAGTGGGGTAGAGATAGTGGACGCAGCCGTAAAGAGGCCCCGCTAACCCTATTAGTATTGCCCCAATGGCAAAGGCGAGAAGCCCCATACCACCGACATTGATGCCGGCCAAAGCGGCTGCTTCTCTGTCTTGGATGGTGGCTCGCAGGGCTTTGCCCAGGTAGGTGTGACGCATGAGCAAGTAGAGGAGGCCAATCACCACAAGTGAAAGGGCAAGAAGGGTAAGTTGGCCGTAGCTCAGGTAGAGTGTATTGAAGTGGAATCCTTGGTTAAAAGTGGGGACTCGAATGAGGCGATAGTCGCCTGTGAAGAAAAAAAGCATCCCATTCTGAAGCAAAATGGCTACTCCGAAGCTCATGACGATGGAATTCAACTCCAGCGGTTCTTTGAGCCTGGAAAATAACCGCTGTAGCAGTAAACAAACCACCAGCGCTACGAGGACTGCGGCGGGAAAAGTAAAAAGAAGGGAGACTCCAGAAGTCTTCCAGAGCCAGTAGGCGACATAGCCAGCAAGAACAAGCAATTCACCATGGGCCAGGTTAAAGGTGTTGGTGACCCCAAATATCAGAGCAAAGCCCAGGGCAACCAGGGTGTAGAAAGAGCCCAAGGTGATCCCGGATACAACAACAGTGGTCCACATGAGCGCTACTTTCGTTGACTCCATCTAGGCATGGGATAGATGGCAGAAGCAGTGGTGCGTTCTGGGGGATACACAACTTCGAATTTTCCCTTCTGGATTTGCACAACCAGGTGCTGGTAGTGGCGTGGATCCCCGTGCTTATCGAAGGCAACCCGCTCCATGGGCAAAACAAGATCGAGCTCTGCCAGGGACTGGCGGATATTTGGCCCGGTAAGTGGTTTTTTCTGGCGCAAAACATTTTGCATAGCTGCAAGCACAGCCCGGGTTGAGGTGTAGCCATGCATGTTGGTGGTATTGGGTTCCCGGTGGAACATGCTCCGGAACCTGTCCACAAAGTTCTTTGAGGCCGCCTCAGTACCTGGGTTGGTGATACCAGGATGCCAGGCGCAGGTACTGTAGAGATACTCGGCATCATCGCTCATCTCGTCTATGAAGCTCTGGTAGGCAATGCCGAAGGGGCCGATATAGGCTTTGGGGCTTACCCGATTCTCTTTGAGTTGGCGTAGCAGGAGAAGATGATCCGCGAAGAAGCCACCAGAGACAATAACCTCTATGTTCATGTTGGCCAGCTTGCCAATGAGAGGGGTGAAATCAGGAGTGCCAGGCCGGAATTTTTCCATCAGCATAACAGCAATACTGCGAGACCGCAGGCAACTCCTCAGATCACGGGCGAACTCGGTGGAACCTGGTGTAGCAGCATGGAGAATGGCCAAGCGCTGAGGGTGCACATGGTCAGCTAAAATGGAGCAAAGAGGTTCCACGAAACCCTGAAGCGTGGAGACCCTAAAAAAATAAGGGTTGTGACGTTGTGTAAGCTCTTTTTGCAGACTTGCACTGGCAACATAGGGTATCTGATACTTCTTGGCAACTTCGCTGATGGGCCCCACCAGGGAATCGACATAGCCGCCAGTGAGGGCCAGTACCTTTTTCCAACCACACAGTTCTTCGGCCCTTGAGATGGCAACATCTGGCTGGCTTTGATCATCACGAGAGATGACCTCCACCTGCTGGCCGTCAAGACCGCCAGCCTCATTCACTTCAGCCACTGCCGCAGCCACCCCTTGATGGATCTCCACCCCCTGTTTGGCCAGCCTGCCGGAGAGGGGATTGATCTCGCCGATCTTGATGGTGGCGGCCACCGCAAAAGGAGAATAACACCAGAAGGCAAGCAGGAGCAGGAAAGCAATGATCGAGAAGCGTCTGCAACAAACCACCGTGTTACCTCCTTAATTATATAGCCTGGATACTTCATGAATTGTCCGGGCTAAAATGCTCTGTGGCCATCTTACCTAACTTTGCTGGTTGGTAAAAGAGAAAAAAGAACAAGAATATTCAGGAATTCAGGAATTTAGGAATTCAGGAATTGAGGGATTCAGGCATTTGGGTCTTTCGCAAAACCCTAATCCCTCAATCCCCTAATTCCTCAATTCATTAATCTGAGAAAAAAATCCCCCCAACCCCTGAGGGGGATGGGGGGATTTGCTGATCTTTCTTGCGCTTTCAGACCCTATTTGGGTGGGCGCAGGTGACGGCGCAAGAGTTTACCTGTGGGGGTGCGTGGCAGTGATTCCATAAACTCTATGGCCCTGGGCAGCTTGTAGATGGCAATGTGCTCCTTCAAGAACTCTTTCAGTTCTTCAAAGAACTCTTCACTACCCTCTTGGCCCTCTTTCATCACCACAAAAGCCTTGGTGATCGCGCCTTTGTCTGGATCGGGAATACCGACCACACCCGCTTCTGCCACCGCCGGGTGCTTCTCGATGGCCTCTTCCACCTCAGCAGGACCGATGCGGTAACCGGAACTCTTGATCATGTCGTCTTCGCGGGATACGAAGCAGATGTTGCCATCATCCTTGAAAAAGACGGCGTCTCCCATCTGATTCCAGCCGTCGACCACTCCCTTCTTTTGCGACTTGAGTAACCGTTCGTCTTCTATATACGGCTTCCAGTAGAGGGTACCTGAGGCGCCTTTGAGAATCATGCTGCCGACCTCGTTGGGCTTGCAATCGTTACCCGCCTCATCAATGACCCGCACCTCGACGCCGGGCAGAGGTTTGCCGATGGAATCTGGGACGGGTTCAGGATTCATGGTGTTGGATGTGACGAGATGGAGCATCTCAGTGCCGCCGAGTCCTTCCCAGATGGGCTTGCCGGTAAGTTCCTGCCACCCTTTCAGAGTTTCGGCACCGAGGGCATCACCACCCGAGGTGTAGAGACGCACTGAGCTGGTGTCGTATTTTTTGAAAGCGGGGAACTTCATCAGCGCTCGGTAGCCCGTGGGGAGGCCGGTGAGGATGGTGATCTTGTGCTTCTGAATGAGCTCCAGCATGTCAGGCGGAGTGAACTTGGGAATGAGGGAGATGGCTGCCCCTCCTTCAAAAGGAATCAGGGTGAAGGTGCCGAATCCGGCGGCAAAGGACACCGGGGCGGCTCCACCCAGGACGTCACCGGGTTGCATCTTGTAGACGTATTTGTTTACGATCTTTGATTCGATGATCGCTGGTCTGACAAAATGGACACAGCCCTTGGGCATTCCGGTGGTGCCGGAAGTATAGAGCATGAGCCCGATGTCGTCAGCCTTGAGCATGGTGGCCTCGAGTTCGGGAGAACCTGCTTCCAGCATCTCCTCAAAGACCATGTTTCCTGCACCCTTGATCTCTCCAGGGTCACCGCCGATGACAATTACCTTGGTGCCGTGCTGGAAGTTGGGCTTGGCCTGCTCAACAGGAGGCATGAGCGGGGCGTTTACTATAAAGAGCTTCATCTCGGCATCGTTGGCCACGAAGGCAACCTCTTCTCCGGACCACAAGGGTGAGGTGGGCACGGGGATGGCGCCGATTTTTTCAATGGCAAAGATGGCGACAATGGCCTGGGGGGAGTTGACCAAACGGATGCCAACCCGGTCTTGAGGCTCCACGCCGATCTCTTTTAGAGCGTTACCGAACTTGTTCACCTGTTGCTGGACTTGAGCGTAGGTGATGGTCTTATCCATGAATTTAATGGCGGGATTATCACCTCTACCTTCTCGAACGTGACGGTCCAGCAAGAAGTCAGCGAGATTCGACTCCGAGGGAGTGTCGGCAAACTCTTCCGGAACAAGATACTCAGGCCACATGTCTCTTGGTGGTAAGTAATTTTCAGGTATTTTCCCCATAGTATAAACCTCCGTTAACGAGTGGTTCTCATTTCAACAATCAAATTCATACCTCTGCAAAAAACCCAGAGGCTATGACCATTGACGTTGCCTTACTGTCCAATTTTGCCCTTATGCCACCTGTGCGAGCGCTCCAGCAGATGCCTCGGGCGGCACAGTGAAGCCTCACCTCCTTTCCAATTCAATTGCTGGGTTCATTTCGCCTGTGCATCATTCTACCCTTGGAGGGCAGTTCCCTGTGGGCAATCACCCGGTGGCAGAGAGAGCGATATAGTAGCCAATATCCACAGCAACAGGAAGGCAGGAAATACAGAGAACTCAAGGTTTCGCTAAGCAACCTGTCCTAAGGACTGAAGGAGACGACCTTATGTCCCTGCGCTTCCAGCGCCTGGCGCAGCGGTTCAGTGTCACATTTTTCAATACGAAAAGAATAAATTCGCTCAGGGGGCTCTTGACTCAAGATGCCAACACTAATAACCTCGCCATCGTGCTCCCGAATGATTCGAGACACCTCTTGAAAGGCATCTCGAGAGTCGCCTAGGCGAACGTCAAGGCGCGAACTAGATGCCAGCACGCCCATTATGTCTACGAAAGCCTCCAGAATGTCCACAACTGTGATGATGCCTACCAGTTTGCCATCCTCGAGGACCGGCATGCCGCCAATTTTGTGTTCGGTAATGAGAAGCGCTGCCTGTTCAAGAGCATCAGTGGAGGAGACGGTAATAGGGTCAGCTATCATGACATCCCCCACCGATAATTCTTCGATCATCGAGGCTATGAATACTCCACGGAGATCGGTGTCGCTCACCCAACCCACCAAGCGCTCTTCTCCGTCTACCACCGGCAGGTGGCGGATGGAATGCTCTTTCATGAGCTCAATGGCCTGTTGAATTGAGGCCTCAGGTGAAATAGCGATAGGATCTCTGGACATCCGTCGGGCTACGAGCATGAAGAATCAACCTCACCGTTCGGGGTCCTTACCACCCAGGAAGGATGCCAAACCGTTCGTTCCAATGCCCAACTCTACGGCCTCGATACCCGGAGACCGGGGCGTAGTGAAATGAAGATATGAACTTGGGAATTCGGCAGGAAAGACCAGGGCCGCAACCAGTATTTCACCGCGTCTCGACCCCATTTGTGATTCCTTTAGATTTCCTGTACTAGTTTGAAATTACTATAGGATGACTCAAAACAAATTGCAAGAGAAAAAAGGTGCATGCTCCCAGCAGGATGGTATCTACGCTTTCTTGACATTTGACTTTCGCTTGCTATACTGTGCCCGGATTAACGGCCCATATTCTACGATGTTGGCTTTCCAAAAAGATAGGAGATAACAGGTTGAGTAAATGTAAATTTATCTTTGTCACTGGGGGGGTGCTCTCTTCTCTGGGCAAGGGATTAGCATCTGCCGCGATTGGTGCCCTTCTGGAAAGCCGGGGTTTGCGGGTTACCCTGCAGAAATTGGATCCATACATTAATGTGGATCCAGGGACAATGAACCCCTTCCAACACGGAGAAGTGTATGTGACTGATGATGGGGCTGAGACTGATTTGGATCTTGGGCACTATGAGCGCTACACTTCTGCCACAATGGGCAGACAGAACAACTTTACCTCCGGTAGTATTTATTATTCCGTAATCACCAAAGAGCGGAGGGGAGATTACTTGGGGGGAACCGTTCAGGTAGTGCCCCACATTACCGATGAGATCAAGAAGTGTATTCTCGAGGTCACCAATGGTGTGGATGTGGCCATTATAGAGATAGGCGGTACAGTGGGTGACATCGAGGGACTGCCCTTCCTCGAGGCAATCCGGCAGTTTAGATCGGACGTGGGCAAAGAAAATGTCGTCTACATACACCTGACGTTGGTTCCTTACATCCGAGCGGCCGGAGAGGTGAAAACCAAACCAACCCAGCATAGTGTGAAAGAGCTGAGTAGTATTGGCATTCAGCCGGATATTTTGTTGTGTCGCACGGAAATGCCTCTCAGCAAAGAGATTAAGGCCAAAATCGCACACTTCTGCAATGTGGAGCCTGAGGCGGTAATCACAGCCCAGGACGTGGAGAGTATCTACGAAGTGCCCCTGAGATTTCATAAGGAAGGGTTAGATGACAAGATTATACAGTTCCTTAATATTTGGACCGGGGCGCCACGGCTGGAACCGTGGGAAAAATTGGTTGAGAGCCTGAAAAATCCAACACACGAAGTTACCATTGGCATTGTTGGTAAATACATTGATTTGCGGGAGTCCTACAAGAGTCTGAACGAGGCCTTGGTCCATGGTGGTGTTGCCAATGATTGTCGGGTGAATCTTTCCTTTATAGATTCTGAGGAGGTTGAGACCGAAGGGGGCGAGGCCCTGCTAGAGGGTGCAGACGGCATTCTGGTGCCGGGTGGTTTCGGTGCCCGTGGGTTTACCGGCAAGATCAAGTCAATCAAATACGCCAGAGAAAACCGGGTGCCCTTTTTTGGTATTTGCCTTGGTATGCAGATGGCCGTGGTGGAATTTGCCCGTAATGTAGCCGGAATCAAAGAGGCCCACAGCATGGAATATGACCCGAACACAAAGGGTCCGGTTATCTACCTCATGCGTGAGTGGTACGATTATCAGACAAAGACCGTACAGCGACGTGACGAAGATACCGAGCTGGGTGGCACCATGCGGCTGGGAGAATATCCCTGCATCTTGCAGAAGAAATCAAATGCCCATGCTGCCTATGGCAAAAGTGAAATTTACGAACGCCACCGGCACCGCTACGAGTTCAACAACGAATACCGTGAGATACTCGGTAGCAAAGGGCTATTGTTCACCGGGCAGTCTCCTGATAAACAACTGGTGGAAATCATCGAAATAGAGGACCATCCCTGGTTTCTCGGCTGTCAGTTTCACCCCGAATTCAAATCCCAACCAATGGATCCCCACCCCCTCTTTCGAGATTTCATCAAAAGCTCACTGGAAAGCGCTATCCAGAGAGACAAATCCTAAACAACTCAAGCCGCCGCTGGCGGGACAGAAAGGCTACTGATGCGATCCATTGCACTGGAGCAATTTACCATTGGCGATGGTCGGCTGTTCTTCATAGCTGGACCGTGTGTGATCGAAAGTCCTGATGCCACCATGGCCGTGGCTGCAGATCTTAGCAAGCTGGCTGAAAAATGGGATCTCCCCCTGATATTCAAGAGTTCCTACGATAAGGCAAACCGTACCTCGCACTCTTCTTTTCGGGGGCCCGGACTGGAGGAGGGGTTGGAAATTCTTGCCACCGTTCGGCGCCAATTCAATCTGCCCGTTCTCTCCGACGTTCACTCAGTGGAAGAAGTGAAAAGGGCGGCTGAGGTGCTTGATGTTATTCAAATCCCGGCATTTCTCTGTCGCCAGACCGATCTGGTGATGGCCGCGGCAGAATCGGGCAAGCCCATCAATTTAAAAAAGGGCCAGTTTCTGGCTCCCTGGGACATGGCTAACGTTGTGGCCAAGGTTCACGCCACAGGCAACCAAGAGATTTTGCTCACCGAGAGGGGCACTACCTTTGGCTACAACAACTTGGTAGTGGATATGCGCTCTCTTCACCTCATGAGGCAGCATGGGTTGGTTGTTTTTGATGCCACCCACAGCGTCCAGCTTCCAGGAGGGGCCGGCGACAGTTCTGGGGGTGATCGCCGATTTGTGTCCACACTGGCCCGGGCTGCCGTGGCCGCCGGGGTGGACGGGGTATTTTTGGAGGTACATCAAGATCCGGAGCAGGCACGCTGTGACGGTCCCAACTCTATCCCCATAGCTGAAATGGACGATCTTCTGGAGATACTGCTGAACATCCATGCCACTGTCAGAACTTCAGTGCATGAAAGCTAGCCGTCAATTGAGGAGGTAATTAGAGAGCACAAAGGTCACAAAGAGACAACAGATGTGCGATATGAGATGTGAGATCCAGACATTCAGGAATTGCGTATTAAGGGATTAAGGAATTGAACCTGGTCTGGCGAAATCCCTGAATTCTTCGCGCTCGCTGCGCTCCGCTCAGTCCCCACACTTTCAGGGCGGGGCCCCGGTTTCCTCAATCCCTGAATTTGATTTTCACATCCCATATCTCCTGAGCCTTTGTGGTTCTGAGGGTATGCTTACACTTGCACGGCGGTGGGCCAAGTAAGGATAGCGAGGCTTGAAGTATCTCAAGAGTGAAGAAGAGGTTAGAGAGCGGGCAGCTCGGATTAGACTGCTGATCCTTGATGTGGACGGAGTGCTTACCGACGGCGGCCTTATCTTGCATGCTGACGGTCAAGAAAGCAAAGTGTTCCATGTCCACGACGGCCACGGCATTCGTCTGCTACTGCGAGGGGGGATTGAGGTGGCCTTACTCACAGGCAGAAGCTCACAAGTGGTGGCCGATCGCGCCAAAGATTTAGGGATCAAGCTGGTGGTGCAAGGAAGCAGAAACAAGCTGACCGACTATGAGAAGATGTTGCAACAGAGACAACTTGATGACCAAGATGTCGCCTACGTAGCTGACGATCTGGTGGACGTCCCGGTTTTGAGGCGAGCGGGCTTGGCAGTAGCGGTGGCTGACGCTACCGCCCACATCCGTGATTATTGTCACGCTTCCACCATTAGCAGAGGCGGGAAAGGGGCAGTGCGTGAGGTCTGCTACTTTTTGCTCCAGGCCCAGGGAAAGTGGGAGGAAGTTACTGCGCCATACTTTGATGATAGTATCGGTTAGAAGACAGAATGTGAGTTTGGGAGTTATGCAAGAGGCAACAAGGATTTCAAAGAATTGGGAAATTGGGAAATTTAAGGATTATAATAGATTAGTGCTGTATGAAAGTGGAGGCTCTCTCTCTTTTTGAGTTTCGGATAATAATATAATATATTGAAATCATTGATATAATTGTTTTCCTTTCTCTGAAAATGGGCTTTACACTATGTGAGAGCCTATGGTATAGGTGAAGAACAATCCAGCTCATCAAAGGGGATGGGCCTAGAAGTTGCATACTCTGCACATTTGAGTATTGCCAGGCTGGCGCTGAGGATTCATGCAGCAGCAATTTTGGCAGCGTATCCGTTTTGTTCGGTGGCTCCTTTTCTTGGCTATGGCCGGTGCGGTACTAACAGTTTTCGTCGGCCATAAGGTGCGCTCGCCGAAAAACATCCTACCGGCCGTGGTGACCAAAGCAGCCAGCAATGACGGCAGTTTGAGCCTAAACAATTTCGAATATCGTGACGTCAAAGAGGGGACTGCCCGCTGGACGGTATGGGCGACTACAGCAACATATTTTGAAGATAGACAGGAGACTGTACTCGACCAGGTAAAGACAATATTTTTTCTGAAAAATGGCGGTCAGGTTCTCCTTACCGGGGATACAGGAGTACTGCACAACGATACCCAGAATATGGAGATCAGTGGGCACGTCAAAGTGAGTTACGGAGAAAGGTACAGACTGTCAACGGATCGGTTGCTTTACGATAGAGAAAAGGAATTGATTCATACGGGGTTACCAATCTTGCTTGAAGGAGAGGGCATCGTTCTGAAAGGCCAGGGTATGCGGCTTGAGATAGAGAAGCGGACACTGAGTGTCCTGAGTCACATTGAAACCACCTTGGAAGGAATAGTGTCCTTCGGGGGACAAGGACAGGGAGTTTCATAGGTGTCAGGGACAGGATTAATAGGTGAATACGCTGATCTATAAAAAGTGGCCCGGCCGCATCTATCTTGTGGTGAGTCTGGCGATGGTGGCTCTTCTGTCTGGTTGGTTGTCTCGGGCAGAGGCTGCGCCCCAAACGAAAGATGACGTCGTTCATATCAAAAGTGATCGGCTTGAAGCATATGAACAACAACGACAGGTAATTTTCATCGGCAATGTGGTAGCCAAGCAAGGAGAGCTTACCATCTTAGGCGACCGGATGACTATTTTTTATTTGGAAGATGAAAATCCCGAGTCGAATGATGTGGAATTGGGCACAAAAATTGACAGGATAATGGTTGAAGGCAGTGTTCGCATTACTCAGAAAAATGTAGTAGCAACTGGAGAGCGCGCCGTTTACTTTGACAAGGAAAACAAAGTCGTTCTCACTGGTGAACCCAAGGTGCAGCAAGATAAGAACTTTATCCAGGGCGATAAGATCACCCTTTTTCTGGACAGCGAAAAAAGTATCGTCGAGGGAGGCCCATCCGGGCCTGTGGAGGCGACCATTTACAGGTCTGCAAGCGGAGGTCCTGTTGACAGAGCCAGCGTTACAGGAGAGGGAAAGTCAGGAAGCGGCAGCGACACAGGAGGATAACCTGGTTGCCACCGACCTGGTGAAGATCTACCGCCGCCGCCGCGTGGTGGACAATATAAGCCTGACCGTTAACCGCGGCGAGATCATAGGACTTCTCGGCCCCAACGGTGCAGGAAAGACCACGACCTTCTATATGATCGTGGGCTTGATTCGCCCAGACGAAGGTGAGATTTTTCTGGATGGTAAAGACATAACTTCGCAACCAATGTACCTCCGGGCTCGGGGGGGTATTACCTATCTCCCACAAGAACCGTCGATTTTCCGCAAATTGACGGTGCAAGAAAACGTCATGGCGATCCTTGAGACCATGGATCTGAGCCGGGAGAAAAGACGACAGCGACTTGCAGAACTCTTAGATGAGCTGAATGTTGGACACTTGGCACGCAACAAGGGATATGCTCTTTCAGGAGGCGAAAGGAGACGGGTGGAGATCACCAGGGCTCTGGTGACGAGTCCAAGTTTTCTGCTGCTGGATGAACCTTTTGCTGGTATTGATCCTTTGGCTGTTAGTGATATCCAGGCAATCATCGCTCAGTTAAGGGAAAAGGGTATAGGCATTCTCATCTCAGACCACAACGTGCGGGAGACTCTCAAGGTCTGTGACCGTGCGTATATCGTAAACGAAGGCACTGTTTTGGAAGAAGGAGATCCTGCCCATATTGCCTCGAGCCCGAGCGCCCGTCGCATCTATTTGGGAGAAGAATTTACCCTCTAACAATGCTGAGTGGAAATGGCGATAGAACTTAGACAGCACCTGAAACTCGCGCAGCAGTTGATCATGACTCCACAACTGCAGCAGGCTATTAAACTGTTGCAGCTGTCCCGCCTGGAACTGCTGGAAACCATCAGCGAGGAACTTCAGGACAATCCGCTCTTAGAGGAAGGCCAGGATGCTGGGTCGGAGCAAGAAGATCGAGCTGAAGAAGAACAACCTGTCCAGGTTGAGGCCAGTGTTACCGAGGTAACTATTGATGAGAAAGCCAAAGAAGATTTTGATTGGGAGAACTACCTGGGAGATTACAGCTCCGGCAGCAAGGTAC
>JBFFBS010000099.1:0-12643 GCA_041560295.1 Syntrophobacteria bacterium
ACACAGCATGGGTGGCGCGGTAACGCTCGATTACCTCTTGACTGAGGAGCAACCGGGTGTGGAAAAAGTCATCCTCATTGCACCGTTAGTGCATTCCTCCTACTGGCATCTTTCTCGGTTCGGACACTCCCTGGGGAAGCACGTAACCGATTCCGTGCCAAGAGCCTCTCAGAACGTTTCCTCAGACGAAGAGTATCTCATGTTAACAGAAAAAGATCCGCTTCTGGCGAGAAGGGTCGCAATGAAATGGTTCAGTGCCCTGGTCGAGTGGAACCAGAAAATTCTCAGCTATGAGCCGTCCACATTGCCAATACGAGTAATTCAGGGAACTGCCGACACCGCGGTTGACTGGAAGTATAATCTTGAATTTATTATGGAAAAGTTTCCAAATGCAGACATCATCTTGATCGAAAACGGCGGTCATCAACTGATGAATGAATCCCTACCCATGCGAGCCGAGATTATCAATCTTATGGTAGACTATCTCAAGGGAAAGGCTCATGACACAAAGCGCTAAGCGCAGAGCGCAAAGCGAAAAACTGTCAATGTCAAAGCTCCTATATTTGTACGCTATGCGCCATGCGCTCCTTGTCCTGAGCGACTCGACCTGAGCTCGTCGACAGGTCTTGTCGAAGGATGCTCTATGCGATCTGACCCGGTCCTAGGGGACAGGTTTTCGATGTTGAATAGCCTGTTTGACACTACTAACTTTTTTTGAGCCTCATTAATATGCGTTACGCACTTATCACTAATCCTGTCTCAGGTACAATGACCGCGGATCAGAAGCGTGCTGCCTTGGCGCAAGCCGCGGAGATTCTGGATGCCGAAATCCACGGGCTTGATACCACTACAGCTGAGGAATTCGGTCAATGCGCCCGGGAACTCGCCACTCGATGTGATGTGCTCGTCGCCGCCGGAGGGGACGGCACCTTTTCGGACATCATCAATGCTATCGATACGGCCCAAACACCGGTTGGTTTTCTCCCCCTCGGTACCGGTAACGCTTTGGGCCACGCCTTACGATACAAAGGCGATCTTGCTGATATTGCGGTGCGCATGAGGAACAGCGAAATACGTGAATATGACCTGATCAATTGCGACCAAGAAAGACGTGCTTTTACCTCATCAGTGGGGATCGAAGGCACGATAATACGGCTCAGACAGCATTATCGCGCCCAAGGTGGTACCGGCTTCAAAACATATTTCAGGGCCGTCCTAAAATCCTATCTCAAAAACTATGAGCGAGCCAACGCCAACATCACCTTGGATGACGACACATTCGAGGTGAGAAATCTATTGACCTTAATGGTAGTCAAACAACCGTACTATGGCTTCGGAATGAAGGTTGTGCCCAGAGCCCGATTCGACGACCGGCAGTTGCACATTCTTTGCGTAAGTTCCGGGCTTATTAAAACCGTTATTGGCGGGACGGCAGCATTTATCATCGGCAATCCAACCGGCGAATACCGCACCGGTCGGCAACTAACGGTGAAGTTGGATCGTCCACTGGTACTGCAAACCGACGGCGACGAAGGCTGGGCTGCTGACTCATTTTCTTTTACAATTCTCCCCAAGGCACTGAAGATCAAATGCTGAACTCTGGTAGTTCTCGCAGAGTTCACAGAGGTCTCGGAGAGCCCTGAGCCTGTCGAAGCGGGAGCGGGCGAGAGGTTTACTACAGTATTGGAGGGAAGAATGGCTGAACAGGTGGTCCTGGAGATCTTTTCCGACTATGTCTGACCGTGGTGCTACTTCATTACCGGGCGTATTGACAAGCTGAAGCAGGAGTACGAAATCCATGTCAAGTGGATCGGTTTTCCATTGCATCCGAACACTCCAGAGGAAGGGCTGACCTTGGATGAGCTTTTCGCCGGCCGGGGAATCGATATTCCTGCGCTTCTTGAACATCTGAGAAGGGTCGCCGCCGAATGTGGTCTGCCTTTTGGTATGCGCCAGAAGACCTTCAACAGCCGAAGAGCCCAGGAATTGGGCAAATGGGCCGAATCGCTGGGCCGTGGGGAAGACTTTCATATGGCCGTTTTTCGAGCCTATTTTGTGGATGGGCTGAATATAGCCAAGGTACCGGTACTCACCGGACTGGTGGAGGCATTGAACTTAGATGGGGCTGAAGCAAAACGTGTACTGACAGAAGAGACTTTCAAACAACTGGTCGACCAAGACTGGGCATACTCTCGAACCCACGGAATCACTGCTGTGCCTACCTTCACGGTGGACGGCAGGACAGTTGTCGGGGCTCAGCCTTATGAGACCTTAGAGAAGCTCGTTTTAGCTGCCGGCGCTCGCCGAATCGGGTAGACATTACGTATTGTGTATTTCGGATTTTAGTGCATTTTAGGCATTTAGGACTGGGGATTGTGGATTTTTGACGAATTGTATTAGTACTCTGAAGCCAAACCAGTGTAACCTCCGTCGTCTGCTCGTATAATATCGTCCATACTGGTAGCGTCGGTGATGACTGGATCACTCATCCTATCTTTACCCATACTGTAGAGGTCATAGTCAGAATTCAACGGACTGCCTTTGCCCTTGCCTTTCCCTTTTGCCCCTTTGGTTCGCCTCTTGTCTTTCGCCCCAGGTGAGGTATCGAAATTAATGTATTGGTAAGGATTCTTCCAAGGATCCTGGGGAACTTCAAGTCCCAGTTCAACAAGAGCATCGGGCAGTCTCTCAGCGTCATCCAAAAAATTCGTGATCTCTCTTTCATACATCCGGATTTCGGCTACAGCGCGGGTATTTCTTGCTTTATCGATAAAGTGCTTATACAAGCTCAAGCCAATAATCGACAGCATCCCAACAATAGCGATGACCACGATGAGCTCAGCGAGGGTAAAACCTCTCGTCCACCACTTCCGGTTGTGGAAATTACATGAAATAATACCAGTACGCCAACGGAGAATTGACATGTTCCTGGGGTTAAAAAATTCTTGCATCTGTATCTGCTGTTTCCTGGAGGCTATGGAATCTTTCGTGGTTTTGACACTGGTACAGAATTATCCTGCCTTTTCTTCCACCTTGTCCTCATCACGCAACCGAAAACCCTGCACCTGTTTGAGCAGGCCAGCAAAATGCTGGCAGTGTTCCTGGAGAAGCTGCTGATCTGAATCCTGCCCGCCACTTATTTGGCTCGGTGCTTGTTCAATGGCGCTCAACGATCCTTGTGCTTTCAGACCTGCTTGCTGCATGCTTTCGCATCGTTCAGAAAGTTTTTCTATCATCTGATTGAGCGACTCTTCCTCGCGGTGAAGGTAGTCGCTTTTTCTAATCTTCACTCGAAAACTCAGATCCCCATTTCCTATTTTTGCAAAAGCCCAACGAAACCGATAAAGCGGACCAATGAGCCGGTGGAAAATTCGTACTGAATGGATGCCCAACACGCACACCATCGCGACGATAGCTGGCCATACCCGTGAATGGAGGGTCAGTAGTCTATCGGCTGCAGCAGCACGTATTTCCAAGCTCAGCTCTTGGTTGTCCATGGCAAGTATGTCGGGAACAAAGAGGCAAACGGCCAAAAAGAGCACGATGACCAAACTGTAAACCAAAATGATGGCCAAGACTTTATATTGTAGTGATCGGTCTACGATGGAGTATTGTTTTCGTCTTGTCTTTGCTGTCATGACAACTCCCTGTACTATCTCCATCAAGAAAAGAGTTCGGAACTGCATCAATTGTGATCTAGGACTTCACGAATCACCCTGAGCATTTCCTTTATGTCATACGGTTTACTAATGTGGCCTCTCGCCCCAGTCTTGATAGCTTCTATCGCTGGTCCATCCAAGGCATAGCCACTGGCAATCAGAACCCGTACGTGCGGATCCATTTTGAGAAGCTCCTCAAGACATTTTCTGCCACCCATTTCAGGCATAATCAGGTCGAGTATCACGAGATCAATCCGCGCTTGCTGTTCGGCATAAAGCTTTATTCCGCTCTTCCCATCTGGAGCAGTAATAACCGTGTAACCCGACTCACCCAGCACCTGTACCACCAGATCTCTGATGAATTCCTCGTCATCCACCAACAGAATTGTCTCACTCCCCTTCATGATTGGAGCTCGCGCCTCTTTTTCATCAACTACCCGTACTTCTCGGTCCAAAGTCGGCAGGTAAATCTTGAAAGTTGTACCGTCACCGGGGTCGCTGGTGCAGCTTATAAAGCCGTTGTGATTTTTCACAATCCCATAGACCATGGCCAGGCCCAAACCTGTGCCCTTGTCTACATCCTTGGTGGTGTAGAATGGTTCGAAGATGTGCTCCTGGGTTTCTGAATCCATACCATGACCACTGTCTGAGACCGTCAGCAGAGCATAAACCCATGGGGTGGCATCAGGGTGTAGTCGACAAACCTCATCGTTGAGAATCGCATTCTCTGTTTTTATGAGCAGCTTGCCCCCTTCCGGCATGGCATCCTTGGCGTTGACCGCTAGATTCATGAGTATCTGCTCCACCTGGGTGGAATCGGCGTTAACAATCCGGAGATTGTCAGCTAGATCGAGGTCAATGTTGATCATTTTAGGAATGGTGCGCTCCAAAAGCGTCTTTACCTTTTTAACCTCACGGTTCAGGTCCAAGGGGCGCCTGTCACTGTCAACAGCCCGGCTGAAGGTGAGTAACTGCTGGGTGAGGTCAGCACCTCTCTTGGCGGCACCAACGATGCGAACCAATGCCTGGTGGGCGCGCTCGTCCCGGTTCTCATCTTGAAGAAGCATCTGACCGTAGCCTTGAATAACCTGTAGTAGATTATTGAAATCATGGGCCACCCCCCCAGCTAAAGTGCCAACGGCTTCCATTTTCTGGGCTTGGAGCAGCTGGTATTGTATTTTCTCCTTTTCCTCTTGCGCCTGCTTGCGCTCGGTGACGTCTGTCAGGAAATTGAGGGTGGCTGGTTTGCCTTCCCAACTGATTAAGACTCCGTTGGCCTCCAACCACTTAATGCCCCCTCTTTTGTTAACAACCCGAAAGTCAAAGATTCTCGCTGCCCCTTCACCCTCAAGGAGTTCTTTGAAATACTCCGACGCCTGTGCTTGATCTTCTGGGTGGACAAAGTCCACAAATGGTCTGCTGGCTAAGTCTTTACTTGAACAACGCATAAATTCCCGGATTTTGGGATTGAAAAATCTGGACATTCCATCCTGAATTACCAATATTGCCTCGCTGGCGTTTTCCACTACCAGCCGATATTTTTCCTCCGATATATTAAGCTGTCTTTTTACTTCTATGGATTCATCATAGTGTTTCTTTAGGGTCAAGACTGCTTTTACTCTTGCCGTCAGCTCTGGCATGAAAAAAGGTTTGGTAACATAGTCTATGGCGCCGGCCTCCAAAGCTTTGACAATGTTTTCTTTCTTATCTACAACCGTAACCATCAATATGGGAATGTGTACTGTGACTGGATCTTCTTTCAGTCTTCTCGTAGCTTCGATACCGTCGATTACCGGCATCTGGACATCCATTAAGATCAGGTTGGGTTTGAGCCCCTGAGCCCTATCTACTGCCTCCTTGCCATTGACTGCAATATGGACCTCATATCCTTCGTATTGGAGTGCCGCACAGAGAGCGTCTCTAATCTCGGTATCATCATCCACCACCAAGATTCTCTCTGGCTCTTTGATCAAAGGCGGGTCAGCAATCATATCTTTCTCCTGCCATTAAGATAATCTACTGTAACCAAGCAGAATCCATGCCAAAAGTGCTCTAGCTCGGATATTTCACGAATTGGTGTCGCGAGACCGTGGAGAAGGGTGTGCCACCGGGCAACCGCAGGGGATTGGATTCCGTACTTGAACAGTACGTCGCAGGGTCCGATACCCGAGGACGCCCGGAAGGACGGTCATACCCGCGGTCGCAGCAGGTAATTCGTGAAATATCAGGGCTAAGTCGAATTATTCAGAATAAGCTGTTGCGGGGAACCAAGCCGAAGCTAAGCGCGAGGACGCCGGCACCGGGCTCAAAGGACGTGGCTTTGGGCTGCCCCCTGACGCAAAGCGCTAAGCGCAGAGCGCCAAGCGTCCAGTAAACGGTGAACGGTAAACAGATTATGCGCTGACTCAGCGGCTGTGCACTGTTTACCATTTCCCGTTTACTCATTTTTTCGCTATGCGCCATGCGCTCCTTGTCCTGAGCGACTCGACCTGAGCTCGTCGACAGGTCTTGTCGAAGGATGCTCTATGCGATCTGACCCGCCCTAAGGACCAGGTTTTCAATATTGAATGATTGTTTCGGTTTTGACACCTGTATGCTGAGTGCTTAGACTTCGTTAAAGAAACCAGCACCAGATTCTGAAAAACCTGATTGCTTACACTTCTCTTTGTGCATACATAACCAAGAAAGTGAAAAGGAGATGTTATGGTAAAGGCTATTAGGATGCACGAAACAGGCGGTCCTGAGGTCTTGCGCTGGGAGGATTATGATCCGGGCCAACCTGGCCCGGGTGAAGTTCTCCTACGCCATGAAGCTGTAGGTTTGAATTTCATCGACGTCTATCACCGCACCGGCCTCTATCCAGTTGGTCCCCTCCCGGCTATCCCGGGGATGGAAGGGGCTGGCATGGTGGAAGCCATTGGTGAGGCAGTGAGCCAAGTAGCGGTGGGGGACCGCGTCGCCTATGCCGGCCTCCCTCCTGGCGCCTACGCAGAAGTTCGAATTATGCCGACCGACCGCCTCGTTAAACTTCCTGAAGCCATCTCAACCCGCCAAGGCGCGGCCATGATGCTCCAGGGTATGACTGCGCGATATCTGCTCAAAGGGTGCTATGAGGTAAAAGCGGGCGATAGTATTTTGATTCATGCTGCGGCCGGAGGAGTCGGCTTGATCGGTTGCCAATGGGCCAAACATCTCGGCGCCACAGTCATCGGCACTGTGGGTTCTCCAGAAAAGGCTGAACTCGCCCAGAGTCACGGCTGCGATCATCCCATCCTTTACAGAGAGGAAGATTTTGTTTCACGGGTAAAGGAAATTACCAACGGCAGGGGCGTTGACGCGGTCTACGATTCCATCGGTGAGACTACCTTCATGAAGTCCCTGGATTGCCTGAGGCCAATGGGCATCATGGTAAGCTTCGGCCAGGCCTCCGGGCCAATCCCCCCCATGGATATTTCCATCCTTGCTGCCAAGGGCTCTTTGTTCCTCACCCGACCTAGTCTGATGGCCTACACGGCAGAACGGCAGGACCTGCTTGCCCACGCCCAGGATTTATTCGAGGTGGTAGCAAAAGGTGCGGTCAACATCGAAATCCATCAAACCTATCCCCTGGCCGAGGCTGCCCAGGCCCATCGAGATCTGGAAGGGCGAAAGACCACTGGGTCGACGGTATTAGTTATTGAGTAGCCACGGCAGGCTATCTGTCGGGAACCTGTGTGGGAGGAATAATACGTACTTGGACTCTGAACGGCCGGGGAAAAATCCCCCCGCCCGCCTCGCCTTGCCCGTCCGCCTCGGCTGAAGCCTCGCGATGCCGGGCGGGCTCGCATGGCGAGCGGGCCCGCTCTGAGGGGGAGGAAGTGACTTTATTACACCCTGGGGGAGTGCAGTTTCATCCGAATGGAATAGTGGAATGGCGTAATTATACGGTCAACACATCATAATCCTGCCCCGTATATTTCAATTAGACAAATCTACCGTTTGTTTTGACCTTGACACCGGCATGGCCTTTGTAGTATAGAATTCAACAACTTAACTTGATCGGGCCACACTAACCACAACTCAGAACATCAACTTCCCTATATTATTGTGGTGAAGGGGCTATCCCAAGAGCCTGGCCACATCGACTCCACCCAAAGCAATTCAATTGCAGAGCCGTGGGCGAGCAGGGGCCACCCTATGGCTCTTTTCTGAAACTGTCAAAGGGGTAGCATTGCGCTTTTACAACATTTAACTCGTTTCATTGATTAAAGATTTCAAGCGGGGAAAGATCAATCGGCTTTGGTGATGAGGGGAGTTGCTCGGCAGCCCTGTTTCTTGGATTTCTGATCACGGTCGGGAAAGGAGAAGAGAGATGAAATGGACGACATTGTTTAGATCAAGTAAGCTGACGTTGTGTCTAATCCTACTCGGTCTTGTTGGTGGCCTTCTGTGGACGGTCCCAGCCCAGGCCTACGATCTGCCAGGGGTAAATCTTGGGTTTACCAGCTTTGTTGACGGCGGCCCACCTGCCGGTCCCGGCTTCTATTTCCAGACATATCTTACGCGCTTTACCTCGGATGAATTCAAGGACTCCGATGGGGATAGTTTATTACCTTCTTTCGCTAACGAGGACATAGACCTGACTATCCTGCTCTTGCAGGGAATTTATCAGTCGGACACGGAAATACCCTTGATAAAGGGCAAATGGGGTCTGGATGTGATTTTACCCATTGTTTACACTGACATAAGTTATGGCACAGATAATCCCGCATTTCCCCAAGATAATGCAGGTGGATTCGGTGACCTTTTGGTGGGCCCCTTCATCCAGTGGGACCCCATCATGGGCAAGAGTGGTCCTATCATGCTTAATCGCATCGAATTTCAATTGATCTTCCCCACAGGAAAATACGACAGTGATAAAGAGCTCAACCCGGGCAGCAACTTCTTTTCCTTTAACCCTTACTGGTCAACAACTTTGTTCCTCATGCCTAAATGGACACTGTCCTGGCGGTTGCACTACCTCTGGAATGATGAAAACGATGACCCCAACAGAAATTTCGTCGGTGCTGATGACACCCAGGCGGGGCAGGCGATCCACGTGAACTTCGCTTCGGCCTATGAGGTGCTGGAAAAAACGATTCGTGTCGGTGTGAACGGTTATTACCTCAAACAAATAACCAATACCGAGGCGGACGGCCGAGACGTCCGAAATTCGAAGGAGCAGGTCCTGGCTATTGGACCCGGGGCAGTGTATCATTTCTCGCAGAACAACCATATTTTTTTAAACGCCTACTTTGAAACAATGGTCGAAAACAGACCGGAAGGCTATCGATTAAACCTGCGCTGGACACATCACTTCTAATCCGGTCCATTGACCTCTTCAGTACTTGGCTTTGCGGTCATTCATAGTCACCTGCTCATTTGGTTATTATGTCGTTGAATGACTCCAACACCCGAGTACGGTTCTTATGAGGCCAGGACTGGAGTCTGACCACATGCTCAGGTGTGCAGTGCCTGTCATTTTTTCCAACCGGCCAGTGCCAAACAAAGCCAACCGAAGATAAACGCGAGTCCACCCAGAGGGGTGATCGCACCGAGCCAGCGCACTCCGGTGAGAGAGAGCACATAGAGGCTGCCTGAAAACAGAGCCATCCCTGCCAGAAATAGCCAGGCTGCAGCCGCTTGCAACCTGACCCCGGACAACCGTGCTCGAGCAACAGCCAGCAACGCCAGAGCATGGTACATGTGGTAGCGAACTCCTGTGTCAAAGACGGTGAGAAGCTCGGGCTCTATTCTGCCTTTCAGAGTGTGTGCTCCGAATGCCCCCAGGATTACCGCAAGACCTCCTGTAATGCTTGCCAAAACGAAAAATAACCGCTCCATGGATATCTCCTAGTAAAGAATCCGGACCCAAAGGACCCGGCTCAAGTCGCATAGAGCATAGCGCATGGCGCATAGCGAAAAAAAAGTAAATGCTAACTGTGAACGGTCGCGGAGCCAGCGCATGATCGGTTTACCGTTCACCGTTTACTGTTGACCTCACGCTATGCGCTCTGCGCTTGGCGCTTTGCGTCATGACCTAGCCCTAAGGACCAGGTTTTCGTTGGTAAATGATTGGTATTTTCCAAAATTTCCATAGATACTATAAGAATGGATGAATCTCCAGTCAAAGCCCTTAGCCCTCTAATCTGGCACATCTATTGCACCTTTACACACCGGATAAAAAGACACGGAGCGGAATACGGTAGGAAATCCCTCGTGACCTCATTCACTTTCTCAATTCTGATGCTGGTTTCTTGCGAACGTGAATGAGTTGGTCTTCATAGAATATGCCGAGATTATTGAGCGCTCCAACAACATGTCTCTTTTATGATAGTAGGTTTCTATGAAGAAGACCCTGTCAGACACAGACATTCTTCTCCGCAGCCAAGTAACAGATGATCCTCACCGAGAGATCAAGCTCAGGTTGGCGGAATTTCTCCTCGCCCTGATTCAAGCCTTTCTGCGAACCGGCTATTACACTCCCGACCATCCCGAATCACAAAAAGCTAAGAAGGGACTCTACGAAGACTTTCAAAGTCTTTTTACTCAAAGGGACGAATTGACCTTCCTGGTGCGCGAGGAACTTGAGGGGAAAAACATCTTGATTGAGGGGGTCCTCCCCGAGGTCCAAGACCTCAATTCTCTTATGATAGCGGGGATGGCAGAGATGTATGTCCCCAGATTTGCCAAATTCCTCGAACAGAAAGACCTTATCAGTTTGACTCTCAAGAACGCTATGACTCAGACGGAATTCACCAGTCTCGTCGACCTCATGAGCGAGCCAGCTTTTGTCAACACCACAGAGACTGGCGCTAAAGAAAAGTTCAGCCAGACTCTGCAAGAGAGAAATATTTTCAACGTCTCTTACATCTACAACGAAGAACTCGTTACCGCACGAAACATTCCTTGGCGATCTCAAATCGCCCTCACCCGCCTCAAAAAAGACTTCAGCATGGTCCCCCTTTTTGCCGACCTTGATTTTGAAGGGCTGAAGAAAGTCAGAAGGCAGATAATCCAGGACTTAATGAGACCATTGCGAAATGCTGAAGCCATCTATCATATTTTGATGAATAGTGATCTCGCTGTAACCGAGGAATTCAAAGAGGCTGAAATAGATGCAGAAATAATCGAGGCTATTGCCGCTGACCTTCTCCTCAAAGTATCAGAGGCTGCGCTCAAGCAGACCTACCGTTCTGGGGAGACAGAGCCAGTTCAGGAAAAAACTGTCACCCTCGCCAAACAGTTCGCCTCTGTGCTCAATCAGCGGGAAGTCAAGGGGAGAGAGTCCATTCTCCAAGAGTATGTCAAACACAAACTTATCTCTGCTGAACAGCTTCCCAAGTCCATGCAGCAACGGATCAGGCTTGAGCAGCTGACAAAAAAATTCCTCCAGGACAGCAACTCCTTTCTCACCCAGTTCGACAAAATTCAGGACGAGGCAAAATATCTGCGAGTGGCTCGAGCCTTGCTGGAGCTTATTCCTGAATTGATACGCCGGGATCAATATGAAGCAGTCCTTGAGATCATAGATTGCCTGGGTCGGCACTCTCATGAGAAAGAACACCGCTCCACCTGCGCCGGGCAAATTCTAGATGAAATCACTAAGGGTGAAACCATCTCGACATTGAAGAATAAATTCCTCATTGGAAAAATGGAGATATGCCAAACCATAACTCCGATTTTTCTCGCCCTCGGTGGCAGGTCAGTGCCTCACCTTGTCCCAATTTTGGTGAGAAGCCGTGATCTTTTGGTCCGGAAAAATGCAGTTGAGATAATTGCCCAAATCGATCCCGCAACCATTGGCCTTGTCTGCAATAAACTAAACGAAAAAGGAAGCGAAACAAGGTCAATAATCGACATCCTCCGGGTGCTGGGAGAGGTAGATTCTGACGAGTGGCTGCACCCTTTGGCCAACACCCTCCTGGGCTATCTCAATCATGAAAGCCCTCATATCAGAGTGGAAGCATTGAAAGTATTTTTTAGAATCAAAGGAGCTGAGGGCAAAAGCCTCTACCTCGATCTACTCAATGACCCAGACATAGATGTTCAGCAAGAAGCGATTCACTGCCTGGGCAGGGTCAAGAGCACAACTGCCCTGGGAAAATTTCTCGAGATGCTGAAGACCCCTGCAGATTCTCCCTCGGCCAAAACAGAGCGCCTTGAAGCATGCCTTTATAAGGCCCTGGGTTTCTATGGTAATTGTGAACTGCCAGGTGATGGCTCTCTTGAGGACTTCCTGCTGGCAACGATCAAACGCCAGCTCAGCTTAGGCCGCCTCTCGTTCTCTACGGTGAAGGGGAAGGCCATCAAACCAGAGACAGTAGCAGCAATCTGCGAAGCCTTGGGGAACATCGGCACGAGCAAATCCCGTAAAACTCTTCAGAAACTCAATAAGCAGAAAGACAGCCTGTGGCAGAACAAAGCCGAAGAAGCCCTGACAAAAATAGCAGCACGAGAAGCGAGCTGATGAAAAACGAGTAGATCAAGGGTTCAATCTCTGCGACAGTAAAATATGGATAGTCCTAATCGCGGCTAAAAGCCGCCCCTACAGTAAGGAACCCTCCATCACTCCAATCTTCAATATAAAATCTACCCTCTGCTGCGCGCTCCATGCCCCATACCCCTGCAATGTCCAACCTACAATCTACAATCTGCAATCTACAGTCTGCAATCGCCCTCTTTCCCGCCGGCTAAGAGCTTGCCCTTTCACCCCGTTGGGTGTTATAGGAACATGCTACCCTAATGTTGCAAACCTACTCCGTGGAAAAACGCGTCAGAGTGTGCCAGATGTGGCCGCGCGCAGGCTCGGAGAGGATGAAGCGTACTTGACCGTACGTGATATCCTGGCCGAGGCGAGCACGGTCACAGATGGTGCGCTATCACGCGAGCGCAGTGGTTTTTACCGGTGTAGGTTTGCAACATTAGGGTATACACAGTCCAGTGTGTCAATAGGAAGTCCCATG
>JBFFBS010000100.1:0-12556 GCA_041560295.1 Syntrophobacteria bacterium
AAAGGGACTCTTGGAGCCCATCCTTCAGCATGAGGTCAATTATGTGAACGCTCCTATCCTGGCAAAGGAAAGGGGAATTGTGGTGAAGGATTCGAGGAGTGAAGAGGCTCAGGATTACCTGAACCTCATAACGATTCACGTCAGAAGTACGGCAGAGAACACGCTGGCTTCGGGAACCCTTTTCGGGAAGAGAGAACCCAGGCTCGTCCGCTTCAATGATACCTCCCTGGAAGCTGACATGAAGGGCGATCTGGTGCTGATTTACAATGAAGATGTGCCCGGAACCTTCGGCAGCATTGGAACCTGTTTTGGCAAGCACAATATCAATATTTCCATGTGGAAAGCCGGGCAGATTGTTGAAACGGGCGAGAATGTGCTGCTCATTAGGGTGGATACCCCGGTGGAAGAGGAAACCATGGAGGATCTCATGGATCTTTCCAATGTCAATTCTGTACAACTGTTGCACATCTCATAGTAAAGCCCAGCAAATCCAATCTACTACGCAGTTTACCAAGGGGTATGTGTTACCTAATGTAATGCCCACCAGAAGGTGGTCTACTGGATGTTCATGGCGTCACCTGGAGTCAATCAGCGGTAAACGGGAGGAGTTGAAATGAAGACATTGTTGAGAGTCGGATTGTTACTGACACCCCTGGTTGTGGTTGGCTTGATCTCAGTCTCGGGGATAACAGCCATGGAGAGTGATGCCAAAGGTCTTTTTGAAAAGCGTTGTTCCTTGTGTCACCCTACCAGCAGACCCTTGGGCAAGACCAAGAGCAGTGAGGAGTGGGAGAAGACAGTAATGAGGATGAAAGGGTATGCGGGTGATCGGATCAGCGACCAAGATGCAAAGATCATCACTGGATACCTAACTGAGATTAGAGGGAATTAACATTTTTCATTTAACCATTTCACATTTGTCATCATGCATTGGTGACTATTCGATTGTAAGCAGGAGCAATGATGGTTTATAAGGACATCCAGGTCCAGGTAGATGGTCACATTGCCACGCTACTGTTGGACCGGCCGAAGAAAAGAAATGCTTTGTCACTCAACACCCTGGCAGAGATGATTCACGCTCTCGAGGATTTGGCAATACACCCGGAGGTGAGGGTGGCGGTCCTTCGGGGTAGTGGTTCTGTGTTTTCAGCTGGGCACGATTTACATGAACTGGCCGATGGCGATCTGCACACGTATCGCAAAATTTTTGCAACCTGCATGAAGATGATGCTCTTGCTCTCTGAGCTTCCTCAACCGGTGATTGCCGCGGTGCACGGTATTGCCACAGCCGCTGGTTGTCAGTTGGTGGCAGCATGTGACCTGGCGATTGCCGCTGAAGATGCGCGTTTCGCAACCCCCGGCGTCAAGATCGGCTTTTTTTGTACCACGCCGATGGTGCCTTTGAGTCGAGTAGTGGGCCGCAAGAAAGCTCTGGAAATGCTGTTCACCGGTGAGTTCATCTCGGCTCAGGAAGCACTGCAATTCGGACTGGTAAACAAGGTAGTTCCCCCGGCGGAACTGGATGATGCCGTAAAGACGCTGGCTGATCACATCTGCCAGTTTAGCCGGACCGTGCTTGGTGTGGGCAAGAAAGCTTTTTATCAGCAGATTGAGATGTCGCAACGTCTGGCCTATGCTTACGCCACTGAGGTTATATCGGTCAACGGGGTGATGCCGGTGGCACGGGAAGGCATGGCCGCTTTTCTGGAGAAACGAAATCCGGTTTGGCCGGAGTGATAGACGCAAAGCGCATAGCGCCAAGCGCAGAGCGTTAAGGCAATCAAGCTAAAGGTAGAACGCTATGCGCTTTGCCCTTGGCGCTATGCGTACCATGAAAGGAGAAAGATATGTATCTGCCTCAGCCATTCAAAAAGTTTGAGAGTGAGTATCCAGAAGTTGCTAAGCTCTACGAAGAACTGGGGGTCAAGTGCCAGTCGGCCGGGCCCTTGGATGCAAAAACCCGCTATCTGGTTAACCTGGGTATTGCAGTCGGTGCGGTCTCACCAGGAGCGATAAAGTCGCATGCCCGGAAAGCCCTGGAGCAAGGGGCTACCAGCGAAGAACTTCACCATGCGCTCCTACTTGCCCTCACCACCGTGGGATTTCCGGCAATGATTGCCGCTATTGGCTGGGTTGAGGAGGTCATAGCAGCTGAAGGCAAATAGGGAAACGGTAGTGTTCAACTCAGCGCAAATCGGGATAGTTTCCCAGGCGGTGGAAATTGCAGAAGATGTGACCGCAAATTATTTCAAAATTTCTACCGCTCAATGGAAGCATGTTCGCTACGATATCCGTACCCTGGCTGAACTCGAAGCCGATGAGATCACAGATTCCGCTTTTGCTCAGATCACCCGCTACAGTCGCAAACCTGACCACAATTTTAGCGGTGGCCGTCATTATGATTATTTTAAGATCTGCCTCCAGGATCACAACATAATGGCCGCGGTGGAGCGGGATGAACCGTTGCAATTGTTCCCTCTTGCAGTCTATGTGGTTACTCACGAACTGGTGCATGTGGTCCGCTTTTGCAAGTTCCTGCAACGGTTTGACGCAGAACCACTGGAACGCCAGAAAGAGGAGATGCGGGTGCATGATATCACCCAGAAAGCACTTGGCACCCCGAAAATTCCTCACCTGGATTACGTATTGAAAGCCTATAGCGACTACCAATTCATGGAGCGACTCAGGGATCGTGTGGAAACCGTTTAGCAGACTCATGTTGTTGGCCCGTTTGTCCACTTAACCCGGATATTTCATGAATCACTTGCTGCGACCACGAAACTGGGAACCCGCTTGCGGGACTGAGCGGAGCGCAGCGAGCGCGAATAATATGGTCGTCCTTCCTGGCGTCCTCGGGTGTCGGCCCCTGCGACGTACCGTTCAGGTACGGAAACCAATCCCGCGCTACCGCGGGACGGTTGCCAGGTGGCACACCCATCTTTGTGGTCTCGCGACAGCAATTCATGAATTATCCGGGTTAGCCGTTCAGGAGATTGCTTAGTCCTTCGTGGCCAATGGCGAGTTGTAGGAATTTCCCTTGACAACAGGGCTGTGGTGATTATATATGGACAGGTCGTGAAATAAAATACGTATCCGGCTCGAATCAATTTGTTGGAGGTGAAAAGCCGTGCCTATTTACGAGTACGAATGCAGTAAATGCCGTCAGATAACTGAAGCGTTGCAGAAATTTTCAGATCCACCTCTGGAGGACTGCCCCCATTGCAGCGGCATGCTGAAGAGGCTGATGTCTATAAATAGTTTTCATCTCAAGGGGAGTGGCTGGTATGTAACCGATTATGCCGGTAAGAAAGCCAGTAATCAACCGAGCAAGAGTTCGAGCGAAGAAAGCGGTAACAAAAAAAAGAAGGCTAGCAAGCCTGAAAAGAGTGACTCCAGCAGCAAGAGCTCCTCGGAATCCTGATAGTTTTTCGGTCCTGCTAAGGCTACCTTTGAAGCAGGAGCCTGACGTATAAAAACTCTCCTAACTTTTTCCACGAAGTAACAAATAAGGGCGGGGTCAAACCCCGCTCTTTGTGTTGAATCCTCTCATCCCCTTAATCCTAAATTCCCAAATTTTGGAAACGATTAGTTACTTTACTCCGCGTTATGACGGCCTGAGTAGGCCTGATTGAAGATTCACCACAGAGGCACAGAGGACACAGAGGAGGGTGTTTTTCCCCTGGCCGGGAGACGACGGCCAGGGAAAAGAGCCTCCGCCTGCGGCGAAAGCTCTTGAGCCTGGATCCAACCGTTGGCATGAAGCCACCCAGTTACTAGATCGTGCCCGGAGGGCTGCGATCTTTTGCCCGATCGCCGTCTCCCGATCGGGCAAAAAAGAAAACTCCCTCTGTGTTCTCCGTGTCTCCGTGGTTAGTAACTAAAAGTGGATATCGAACTCTGTTATCGGCAGAATGCGGACTTAGGGAAGAGGCGTTTTCCTGAATTACTCAATCCTCGTTGCCTGCCGGCAGATATTCCCACGTTTGTTCTGTGAACAGATGCCGGGGAAACTGGGAAATAAGTCGGCCGGGTACGGAGAGAGCGCAGCCAATGATTATAGTTTCAGCGGCGACGATGACATAACCGGGACTGGTATCGAATTCACCTTTGATTTCTTTCTTTTCCACCAATTCTCTCAGCTGATCCAGTGCCAAACTGACAATATTCTTGTTGGCATGAGGGCCGAGAAGTTGCAGTGCAGCAGTAGTTGGTTTGAGTTGTGTGTTCACCTGGCGAAGCAGTGGCAAACCAACAGATTCCACCGGCAGTGAGGCCAGATTCAGTAATCGTTCGTCTTTACTCAACAACCAGACAATACGGCCTCTTCTTAGCAGGTGATGGTTAGCAAAGACTGACTCTTGAATACCGAAGCGGTTTTGTAAGAAGCTTAATAGATGACTTCTTTCAGCTTTCTTTAACCACTCTGGCCAGGAAGAATCCCACTGTATCGAGTTGATGGGGGTAGATGCGCCAACACTGCTTGATGGAGGACTCATAGGTCATTTCCTTCCACCGGTTCAGTCCGGGGTTATGGGGCAGATCCAGAACAACGGGCTGGATGATTGCCTTTCTGTTTTCCAAGAGAAACTGGACCACGCTTTCATTTTCCTCTGGATTATAGGTGCAGGTGGAATAAACAAGAGTGCCACCTGGATTTAGCAAATCAAACGATCTCAGGAGAAGGTCCCGCTGCAGCCTGAGTAGCTTTTCACCAGCCGGGAGAGGAGGCCTGATCGTTCCTTGGGCGCCAGCGCGCAAAGTGCCCTCGGCTGAACACGGCACATCCACCAAGATTCGGTCAAAGGTGAATCGTTTGGGCAGATGTTGGCCGGGATAGCGAACAAGGATGGTATTGGTGACGCCCAATCGTTTCAGATTGGCTCGAAGGGGAATAAGGCGGTTCGGCTTATTGTCGTTAGCAACAATTGTTCCCGTATTTTCCATCAGCTGAGCCAACAAACTGGTCTTGCTCCCCGGGGCGGCACACAGGTCCAGTACCATATCTCCCGGCTGGGGGCCGAGGGCAAGAACAGCCAACACCGACGAGAGTGCCTGAGAGTGCAGATGGCCCAGGGAGAACTCCAGAAGGTGACCAGGCTGGCTCAGGTTCTGGGCGCGGAAAACCATGGGCAGGGGCTTTTCCCGCACGAGAAAGATACCGCGATGCTCAAGTCGCATGCGGGTTTCGGCCAGACTGGCCTTCAAGGTATTGATGCGCAAGTGCACAGGGAGAGGATCGGCTAGCTTGCCGCAGAAGGCAGGGAAATCCGGGATCATCTCAGAGTATGAACGAAAATACTCTTCAGGAGTTAGGTTGGTCATGGGGACTATCTATAGCCGCTGGCGAATGACCGTGGCGCAAACGAGCGATCATCCGTAGAACTGCCCCGAGCAAGATGACGACGCTGATCAAGATGATCAAGTTGGAGGAAAAGAAGGTAAGGATGAACTGATACGGGTGCTTAAGGTCGTAAGCAGCCCGGCACAAAGAGATACCCACAAAAAGAAAAAAGATGGACAGTATCGCGCTGGCAGCGGCTACGGTCCACCAGACCAGCGTCCTTACCATATTATTCTCCCGGTTTCTTCTCGGCCATCAGCAGCAGTGATTTGGTCTTGTCGTTGCGGCAGGATAAAATAAAAATTGTTTCCGTACTTCTGAGGCTCTACTCCCACTTCACCCCCATGGATTTCAATTATGTGTTTGACAAAATGTAAGCCGTGGCCCGTGCCGAGTTCGAATTCGCTCGCGGGCCTTCTATAGCCCTCATCAAAAAGGCGATCGCCTTCATCAACTTCTATGGGCGTGCCGGTGGTGAAAACAGTGAATTTTACTCCATCTACCCCCTGGTCAAAATGGTCTTTCAAACGTTTCTTGCCATAGGAAACAAACTTGACCCGATAACCGTACTCGTCTTGGATCTCCTCGGTATACTTAACGGCATTGGAGAAGAAATTGTCATAAACTTGGGCCAAAAGCCCTTTATCAACGCCCAGCTCCAGCAGTTCGTCTGGAACTTCATCCAACCTGTTATCCACCTTGATATCTTTTTGTTTGAACTGCGGCAAATAGCGAGCCAGGGTGGGCTCGATGATTTCCGTGCGAAAGTTGCACCGTTGTTTGCGCAGCACATAGGTGCCGTGCTTAAAGTGGTCACGGCGTAGCAAGGTTTCCAGGTACAGGCTGGTACGTTCGTAATGCCTCTCCATCTCTTTTCTTGATTCATCCAGAGCCTCGAGGTTGTTCCCAAGTGCATGGTAGATTTCCCTCAACTTTTGGCAGGTCCGATCATCAATCTCTGGACAAAACGATACCAGTTCACGAACCTTTTCCTGGATTGTAGCCTCCTCCTCGATACGGTTCTTGAGTTTTCTTAAAAACAACCGATAGTAGAGATTGGGGGAGATTACGTTGTGATCGATGTCCGCAACCAGTTGGTTAATGAACTTAATATGGTGTAGATTCTGATGGATGAGCTGCTTTTGATGAAGATTGTAGCCTATGCGATTGGTTAATTTTTCGAGAAAAAAACGTTGTTGGTCGCTTATTTCTTCAGCAGGGAATATTTCGAACATGCCGAGGATTTCTTTGAGATGCTGAAATGGCAGAAGTTCGCCCACCGCTCTGTTGCCTCGAATGGGGACGACGTATGAACTATCTGTAAAGTAGGGGTCTTCCTGGACCACGACCTCTGGATTCCCGGCGGAGAAGTCCTTCTCGAGGCCATTGGTACTGGAACACATGAGACTGAGGGTTTTGCCGTCTTGATCCAGCAGGTAGAGGCGAGTGTCGAGATCGAAGAATTCTTTGGGAACAAGGGCGCAGACGAGATAGAGATTGTCCAAGTTGGTGTATTCTTGAGCTAGGTCAAAAAAGGAGGCAAAGGCCTCTTCCTGAAGGCGCTCGAAGTTGTAAAGAGTATAGCTTTCTAGCTTTTCCCGTATTCTTGCGCGCACACTTTCCATTTTACTGCTGCGCATGTGACCCCCTTTGTAGAAGTCGCCACAATTCGTGAAACATCCAGACTAGCTTCATTTATAAAGTTCCGAAGAAAGGAATTCAAGCTTAAAAGTCGCTGAGTGCTTTGCTGGGGATGCTTGTCTGCCTGGATGGGGGGTTGCTATTTTGGTAGGTTCGAGCGAGGTATGGGGAGTGTTATTATGAGGCTGGCGCGCTGGTCGTTGCCGTTCCTGATGACCACGTTACCACCGTGTTGGCTAATAATCTGCTGAGAAAGAGGGATTCCGATTCCACCGTCAAAGGCGGGCTCACGGTAAAAAGGGAAAAACATCTGACATTCATCGAGAGGTCCGGAATTGAGATGTATGCCATCAATTTCAATAATCACATACCTGTGATTGAGTCCAGAGGTGATGGTGAGCTCACCACCTCCTTCCATACCTCGTATGGTGGTTCTCATGATGGAACGGAGGCCCTCTTCAACCAGGTGTCGATCCAATTCTAACTCAGGTATCTTGTCGCTCAGTCTCGTGATGATCTGAATTCCCATATGATGGAATTCGTGGTTCAGTTGGTTGAGAACCTTGGTAAGGATTGCATTGATATCGGCGGGAGCTGGGTGCAATCTTATGCGTCTGAACCCTTTCAAAACTCGATTGACAGTCTCTTCCAGCCGGGATACTTCCTTCAAGATAATCTCCAGGTGGGCGCGACTTGGATCGTCCGACGTCATTCGTCGGTCGAGCAAACGGGCAAAACCGCCAATGGAGGTCAGGGGATTCCGAATCTCGTGGGCAACGCCCAGAGACATATCGTTCAGGACCTTGATTCTTTCTGTGAGTATCAACTGGTCTTCCAAATGTTTTCTGGCAGTGATGTCAAAGATGAAGCCGTCGATACATTGAATCTTGTTGTTGTGTCTAATTGGGATGGTGTGGTTAATGATATGACGCACCGTTTGATCACGGTGGATAATTCGGTATTCCAGGGTAAGACTCTTACCCTCTTCCAGGTAGAGTTCTCTGCTGTGGCGAACTCGTTGCCTATCTTCGGGATGGATATGGTTGTCCCAGAAAAAATTGTCTTTTTGGACTTCCTCGTCACTGTAGCCAAAGACCTTCAGGCAATAAGGGCTGATGTAGAGGGTGCGCAGGTGGTTGTCCAGGCTGTAGGCCACCACGGGCGCATTTTCGAATAACCGGCGGTATCGTTGCTGGCAGTCTTCCGCCTCTAAGGTTGGCTCCGGATCGGTTCGGCCGCTGAGGTCGAGACTTGGATGCGGTGGAGATCCCATGAGGCTTTTCCCGGAATCAGATCTTTCGACGTATAGAGATATCCGAAGATGTTGGTTGGTAATAACGACGGAGTGTAAAATATTTTTTTGAGATTCACAAGAGAAAAATGCAAAAAAGGTCGAAATAACCGAATTTTATTATCAACAGAATAATCAACAGGTTTTTAACATTGGATTGTGGTCTCTTTTTTCTCACTCGTCCTCCGTTGTCAATTGAAGTTCAGGTTTCATATTCTGAATACGCCTATGCCTTTAGCTCAGCGTACTGTGGATACTAGATTTTGGTATGCATTTTTATTTACTAACCACTGAGACACGGATAAGTGCTTCGCACTCAAATGCGAAATCCGAAATCCGAAGCACGAAACGAATACAAAATCCGAATTCTCTAATGTTCGAAACAGAACTGGCTATAGAGACTTGTCTTGTATTTCGGTCATTTGAAACTGGGGCCCCGCCCGCAGGGTGGGGAGTCCGAAGGACCAATTTTGGTAATTCGAATTTGTTTCGGATTTCGATATTCGAATTTCGGATTTACACTAATTCTGTGCCTCTGTGGTAAATCTTCACTTAGGTTTCCTTGGGCCGCTACAACATGGAGCAGAGTAAATAATCGTTTCTGAATTACAGATTGAACCATTTCTCCTGAGATTTGATATGATACGTTTAAAGTCACCCATGATCATAATGATCTCTGCGCTTAAAACACCAGGCTATCATTTCGGAGGAGGTGTACCATGGCCACCCTTACGAATCTATTCTCAAAATTAACGCTAGGAAACCTCACATTGAAAAACCGTCTCACCATGGCACCTCTCTATCTGGGCTATGCCGGCGAAGGTGGAACGGTGAGTAAACTGTTGTTGGATTACTACCGTGCCATGGCCCAGAGCGGTGTAGCCATGGTGGTGGTTGAGAATGCCACTGTTGACCACCCCACCGGCAGTGGTTCCAATCGAACCATAAGAGCGGATACTGACGATAATCTAGAGGGCTTGGCACAACTTGCTGCAACCATAAAGCAAGAAGGGGTGTTGGCTTGCTTGCAAATTAACCATGCGGGACGTTTTGCCGGGGCACCGGAGCCGGTGGCACCCTCCTCTGTGGAAACCTTTGGTGGTATCCCCAAAGCGCTGAGCAAAAAGGATGTGGAGGGACTGGTAGATAGGTTCGCCGATGCTGCTCTCCGAGTGAAGAAGGCCGGATTCGACCTGGTGGAACTGCATGGTGGCACTGGTTATCTACTGGCCCAGTTCGTTTCGCCGAGGACCAACAAAAGGGAAGATGAATACGGCGGTTCCCTGGGAAATCGCCAAAGATTCCCCTTGGAGGTAGTGGCCACCGTAAAAGATGTAGTTGGAGATTATCCGGTGGGCTATCGATTCTTAGCGGACGAATGGTTGCCCGATGGTCTCAAGCTGGTGGAGTCGACCAGGTTTGCCAAAGCGCTGGACGCTGCCGGTATAGCCTATATCTCGGTTATGGGTGGAACCTATGAATCCTTTTTCTTACCGGAAATTGTGGAAAAGTCGAAAAATAAGGGTTACATGGTTGACCTGGCTGCGGCTATCAAGCAGGAGGTAAAGGTTCCGGTCATAACCGCTGGCAGGATTGATACCGGTGAGGTGGCGGAGCACGTTATCAGCAGCGGGCAGGCGGACTTGATTGGGTTGGCACGGGTTTTATGGACGGATCCACAATGGCCTGAAAAGGTGAAGCAGGGCAGAGAAAACGAGATCCTGCATTGCGATCCTGAATGTGATACCTGCACTCAATTGGTAATGAAGGGAAAACCTGCCTTCTGCGTACGCTGGCCGCACGAGAAGATGCGCGTCTGGAAGGAGAAGTTCGTTTAGAGCTTGCAGCAAGCAGCTGGCAGGAAGGAGCTAGAGTGGTGGAGCTACTATATTGCGGATTTTCAATTTAGTCTTCGATTTGTAGTTTGTCATTTTCAATCCGAAATCTGCAATCTGCAATCGAAAATCTGAAAGAGGTTAAGGTCGAGTGGCGTTGTCCCGAGAAGCGATTCGAGAACTACTGGTCGGATCAGCCGTGCAGAGACTGGCTTTGAAGAAAATCTATGCTCAATTACCGTCCACTCGCTGTCGACGGCGGACACTCTGTTGCTCCCTGTTGCCTGAAATGAGCCTGGTGGAGGCTCTGACCGCAGTTCAACTGCTGGTAGATATCGTGCCCAAGCAAAGGCACCAGCTGAGGAGACGGATGATTCGCTACTTTTTTTTGAATCCGGTGGAAATTTGCATGTGTCCGTTTTTAGAGGGTCAGGAATGTCTGATCTACCAGGACAGGTTTCTCGGCTGCAGGGCCTACGGACTTTGGTCTAAAGGTTATTATCAGCAGCGGGCTGAGCATAGCCGGAAGGCAAAGCGTCTCAGCCAGGAACAGTGGCAGAGGTTGGGGGTTTCGTTACCACCGGAGGTTGTGGATTTCCACCTGGACTATTGTCCGTATGTGGAGTTGGAAGAAGATGTGCTAGTGGATGATGAGAACCTCATACATGCCTTAGATACCATAGAGGCCATTTCTGGACAGTTGGCGCCATGGCACGATTCCTTCCGCCAAGGGTATTTTTCTGATTTGAGTTTTTTGTTGGTTTCCAATGTCCTGGGCTCGCAGGAGGCAATTCAGCTTAAGTTTGAGATCGTTCGCGATCTTCTCGCCAATGGCAAAAAGGAAAGACTCGCAAAGATAGTTGAGGACATAGTTGATACATTAGACGACTTCTTTGAAGACCTAAAGAGCTGAAGATACCAATAATTTGCAGATGAGGAGACTCAGAATGATGTCCACTGGTATTTTATTGAACCGAATCTGTCTGATCACCGGCTCGAGCCGCGGGATCGGTCTGGGGGTTGCCCGGGTCTTTGCCGAAAACGGGGCCAGCGTCATTCTGCATGGAAGAGATGAAAATGTATTGCGCCGATCCGTGGCCGAATTGTCTGAACCAAAGAAACACAGCTATATTGCCGCTGATATAAATACTCCTGAAGGTACGGGAGTACTGGCTGCTGCGTTTCTTCGGCTACACGAAAAGCTTGATGTGCTTATCCATAGTGCGGGCATTCTTGGCCCCCCTATGATTCCCTTGGCCGAATACCCGGCAGAGAGCTGGAAAGATGTTCTTCACCTTAACCTAACCGCCCCATTTCTCGTCACCCAGGCACTTATGCCCGCATTGAGAAAAGGTGATTACCCATCGGTGATATTCGTTTCCAGCGGTGTAGGTTACCAGGGTCGGGCAGGCTGGGGCGCATACTCGGTAAGCAAGTTCGGTGTGGAGGGACTCACCCAGGTATGGGCCGATGAGTTGGAGGCAGAGTCCATAAAGGTAAACGCAGTAAACCCAGGAGGCACACGCACCCAGATGAGAGCTGCAGCATATCCCCAAGAGGACCCAATGACCCTGCCAACCCCGGAGGATATAGCACCCGTTTTTGTCTGGCTTGCCAGGGCTGACACTGAAGTTACCGGGCAGAGTTTGGAGGCCAGAGACTGGGTGGGAAGAAATCCAGCCGCCTAACGAGAACTAACAATTTACCACGGAGGCACAGAGAAGTGCTTCGCACTCAAATTCGAAATACGAAACCCGAAGCACGAAATGGTTCGACCAGCTCACCACCCTGAGCCAGGTCGAAGGGCAAATACGAAATCCGAATTCTCAAATGTTCAAAACATAACTATCCAGAAAGACTTGTCTGGTGTTTCGGTCATTTGAAACTGTGGCCCCGCCCGCAGGGTGGGGAGTCCGAAGGACCAATTTTGGTAATTCGAATTTGTTTCGGATTTCGTATTTACACGAGCTATGTGTCTCTGTGGTGAGCTTAAGATATATTTTGCTATTGGAATGAAGGGCTTATGACGAAGTTTCCTGATATTGACTTGGGTGAATGTGTCGAATGTGATGGCTGTATAGAAGTCTGTCCTGAGGTATTTCGCCGCAATGAAAGCATGGGTTACATTGAGGTAGTTGACTGTGAGAAGTATCCTGAGTTGGAGGTTCAGGACGCCATCAATTTCTGCCCCACCGGCTGTATTTGTTGGGTGGAAGAATGATGGTCAGACCAGATCGCATAGCGCATAGAGCATAGCGCATAGCGTACAAATAGAAAGGGTTTTAAAATTGTCAGTTTTTCGCTTTGCGCTCTGCGCTTAGCGCTTTGCGTCCTGAGCCGTTTCCTTCGGGAGAGCCCACAACCGGACCCTTTGGTAGCAGTTTCTTCCCTCAGGCTATTAGATAACATTAGCCAGGTCTTCAGGCCTGAAATCGAGTTGCGAAAATA
>JBFFBS010000101.1:0-12451 GCA_041560295.1 Syntrophobacteria bacterium
TATATTCGCAGCCGCATCTCTGATGTGGACTACGTTGCCGAACGGGTGCTTGAAAACCTCACGGGTCAAAACAGGCGAAGCGTTGCGGGCATCAAAGAGCGGGTGATTATCGTAGCCCAAGACCTTTCACCCGCCGATACTCTCCAGTTGCAAGTGGAAAAGACTTTGGGCTCTGTAACTGATATGGGCGGTAAGACCTCTCATACCGCGATCATCACCCGCTCTCTTGACATCCCCGCTGTGGTTGGCCTCGAGAACGTCCACCAGGCTGTGCGTTCCGGTGAACTTATGGTGGTGGATGGCTATGCCGGCAAGGTAATCATCGATCCTGACGAGAAATTACTTAATTACTATTACGAGCGCCAGTTTCAGCTCGAGAATTATCGTAAGGAAGTGGCCCGCTGTGCTGAGCTCCCAGCCGAAACTGAAGATGGTTACACTATCAAGATACAGGCCAACATTGAGCTCCTGGAGGAGGTTGTTGCTGTCATCGATAACGGTGCCGAGGGTGTCGGCCTCTACCGCACAGAATACCTCTATCTCAACCTGGACGCCCCCCCCGATGAGGAGGCCCTGTTTTGGGACTATCGGGAGGTAGCCGAAATCATCTATCCTGAAATGGTGACCATTCGCACCTTGGATCTCGGTGCTGACAAAGTTCCCACCATGATGCGAGAATGGGGTGAGACCAATCCGGCTCTGGGGTTGCGGTCCATTCGTCTCTGTCTTCAAGAAGATGAGCTGTTTCGTACTCAGCTTCGCGCTATCCTTCGGGTAAGCGGAATTACCAAAAACGTCCGGATTATGTTCCCCATGATCTCAGGGTTAGGGGAACTCCAGGCAGCCAAAGACATCCTAAACCAGGTCAAGCAATCACTCATTCAGGAGTCCATCGAGATCGATCAGGACTTGCAGGTTGGCATCATGATAGAGGTGCCCTCGGCAGTGGCGGTTGCCGATCTGCTCGCCAAAGAGGTTGATTTCTTCAGTATTGGGACCAACGACCTGGTCCAGTATGCTTTGGCCATTGACCGCGTAAACGAGAACGTGGCCCACCTTTATGAACCGCTCCACCCTGCCATCCTCAGGATGGTCAAGCAGGCCGCCGACGCCGGTCGTCTGGCCGGCATCCCGGTCTCTCTCTGTGGCGAGTTGGCCGCAGAACCCCTTTATGCTCCTATCCTTCTCGGTTTCGAACTTGACTCGCTTAGCATGAATCCCATGGCCGTGCCGCGCGTCAAAAAGATCATCCGCAACGCCAATCTAGAAGAGTCCAAAGTGTATCTACAGGAAGTGCTTCAACTCAGCACTGCCAGCAAGGTCAATGAATATCTTTGCAACCTGGCCTGGCGACGCTTCCGGGAAGACTTCGAGCTCTTCGAAGACGAGATGGGCAGATTGCCCGCTGCCAATGGCAATCCTCAATGAAGAAACCGAACATCAAGGTCGTATGTCAGAACAAGAAGGCCCGATATAACTACGAGATCCTCGAAATCATTGAGGCAGGCATGGTTCTGTTGGGTACCGAAGTCAAGTCCTTGCGCCAAGGACGTGCCAATCTCAAGGACAGTTACGCTCGCATAAAGGCCAACGAGCTTTATCTCATGCAGTGCCACATCAGCCCTTACAGCCATGCCTATCATGACAACCACGAACCGGATCGTGTCCGCAAACTCCTTGTACACAAGAGGGAGATCAAACGACTGCAGGGCAAGACCCAGGAAAAAGGACTGACTCTGGTTCCACTGAAAATCTACTTCAAAGATGGTAAAGCCAAGGTGGAGTTGGGTTTGGCCCGGGGCAAGAGGATGTACGACAAGCGCGAGACCCTGAAGCGAAAAACCGAACAAAGGGATATGGAGAGAGCCATTAAGGATAGGCGGTAAGTGCAAAGCGCTCCGCGCTCTGCACAGTAGGCAGTAAGCAGGGGGCAGTTAGTCCGTCATGCCGGAAGGCGCGAAGCGACTATCCGGAATCCAGAAAAAACAATAATTTAGTGGATACCTGATCTCGACTTCGTCTCGTCCGGTATGACGTTTGGTGTCGTTTTCAGGCTTCTTCAGCAGCTTGCCAGTCACTCCACAGGTGTCTGACTTAATCCATTCCCGCCTGTCTCGCCTTTCCCGCCCTACCTTCATTGACATCTGGCGCTAAGATACGTAAAATAATGGTGTAATTACTTTTTCCGCTCAACCAACCTACCGAAAGGGGGCGAAACGGGTTCGACGGGGATCATGAAACTTAAGTGGCATGCCGAGGTTCCTGCCTGCTCGTAAAACAGGTGGGACTTAAAGCAATCGCTGACGACTATGCGTACGCTGTAGCCGCGTAGGCGGCTACCGTCCTGCCAGTTCGGGTCCGCGGGGCTGGCAAAGGGCGTCGACTAGCGGAACCGCCCGCTGCAGGTGCCTATGGGTAGCGGGTTAAACCAAGTAGGCTGGCTTGAAGGGAATCCTTCCCGAGGGGAGTCCCGGATGGCGAGATTCTAAAACCCGGGATAAGCATGTAGAAGCTTAAGTGGAAGTTTTCCGGACGCGGGTTCGACTCCCGCCGCCTCCACCATTCGATGCGCCTGTGCTTCGCTCAGGGCTTACTCATGGGAGGCCAGAAAGACTTGGCACGCCAGTCTGCCTTCGTCTGCAGCAGGGGATCGCCGCAATGAAGACAAAAAATGGTGCCATAGACTTCCTCAGCAAATACGGGCACACTTCCCTCGTCAACCTGGGCGCTGGCCGTCTGTTGAACCGGATTGATAATCACATCCGCCTGATGACCCAATTGAATCTGACCTACTACGTAGCAATTGACTGTGGCCCATACATCGAACTGACATCTCCCAATATTTTCTTAGACCCTCATGGGATGACAGAGTTGCTAGCGGGATATTACCAGGGCAAGTCCCAAAAGTTCTGGGAGGGGGTCAAAGTGTTCCCCAATACGTGGGTGGAGGAGTTGGAAGGCATCCATAGTGCGGTGGTGGTTTGTCAAAGAGTATACCCCGACTGCCGCTGGGAGGAAGCAATCTTGTCCATGACCCCAAAGCTAGTGCTCCAAGAGGATCTTCACGGTTGTGAGAGGCAGCAGCTTCGGGGACGTGGATACGTGCGGACTTGGACCAAGATTCAGCAATACCGCTTGCAGCCTTTTCGGCCTTTGCCCATTTTTCCGTGGGAACGCAATTTGATCCTCTGGCGGCGGCAAGATTTTGCCGATGAGGAGATACAGGCTAGCAAGTGGAAAGTGCTGTGGCGTTTCTGCGAGTGGTTTATAGGATGAAAGAAAGTAGGAGTCAGAATTGAGGTGTCAGGTGTCAGGAAAAACAGACAGAGAATCTAAAACCTCATCTATCTCAAATCCGCAATCCGCAATTCTTTTTCTGTCCTCTGTCCTCTGCCGTCTATCGTCTCTCCCCGTCTCGCCGTGTCCCTGTGTCTCCGGGTCAGGCCACAGTGCCTAGTGCTTAGTTCCTAGTTCCTAGTTGCAACGGCTGCCCGCTGTCTGCTGCTAGCTAGTATGGATCCTGTACCGCCTGTCCTGAGCTTGTCGAAGGATGCGCCTTGGACCTTTTTTTACTCTATCGCTGCCTCACCCAGTGTCTTCAGTACCTCTTTGAGTTTCTCCAGCTCACCCTTCTCTAGTTCCCTATCCTGAATCGCCTTTCTAGCCCTGCTCATGACCCGGTAATAGAGATCTTTGGCGTAATCAGCCCCAAGAAAACGGAGGGTGTCAATGAGGGCTTCCTCTTGCCGACTCAGTTCCATGGACGAGCTGATTTGTCGCCACTGGGGCCCGGGTTCGGCGACAGCCGATGAGTCCGTGGAATCAACGCTGAGTTTGCCACTGTAAACCACAACCAAATCCTCCAGACACTCCTGGATAATGCCTTCAAAGATTTTCCTCCCCGGTTTCCGCTTACCAGACTCAATTGCGCTCAGGTAACCTTTTGTAATACCAATCTTATCTGCGAATGCTGTCTGACTAAGTCCCAAGCGCTCTCTTATCTGCTTTATCTTATTCTGTGCTTCATTTGTCATAGAAAGTTTGCATCTGTGTTATATTTTACTTGACAGAGTTTACTATTGTCCATACAATAGCACAATAGTAAACTCAAAAATGAACGGATATGCCATTTTAGTCAATAGAAAAGGTTGATTCCTTATGAAACCAGAGGGTGAGCAAATGATCAAGCAAGACATTCTCTGTGATCACATGCTAAATGTCTGCCTCAAACTTCAAACCTTGAGGGACTCTTGCTCGGGCGTCTTTCAAACCCAAACCTATCCCCCAAGCATTACCTGGTTTGACGGTGCAGCTGCTATCTGCCAAGAAGCAATAGACTGGATAGAAGAGGTAGTGCTCATCCTAACAAGGGCTGAAGAAAGGACCATCGCCGATAAAGATAATGATTGGTTCAAACCATAGCTCTTTTGAAAATGTTGACAAGTGGAGTCCCCTGTGATGGGGTCAGGTCACAACCATCTTGAGTTGCCAATGAGCGAAGTTTGCCGATGCTTCTAGAGTGAAGCCTCAGCCTGACTTCAATTGGCCTATGGCAAGGGGCACCTTCAGACCTGATCCCATCACAGGGGACTTCTTTATCCTAGCCCACTTTACTCCTTTTTCTCATTGTGTCATGATTGAAACGACAAATACGTGGCAAACCGAGCACGAAAAGGAAAGCGATGCAGCGCAACCGCTTATGGTTCCTTTGTCTGTTGTTTTTGTGCGGATTGGTCCCTGCTTGTCTGGGGAATCTCCGCTTGACAGTCCTCTATGACCAGACTGATGAACTCAAGGCCGGCGATCGCGTCATCTGGCAGGAGCAAACCATAGGCGTAGTGCAAAACGTGGAAGCGGGTGCCACTGGTCGAGTCGCAGCGCACATACAAATTAAGGGAGATTTTCGTTCGAAAGTTACAGACGAAAGTCGCTTTCTCATCCAGGCTGATCCCCAGCATTATTGGCAAAAGCATATAGAGATGATCAACCTGGTGGAAGGGGGAAAGGTTCTTCCCAATGGCGCTGAAGTAGAGGGTAGCACCTATCTTTCCCTCCAGGTGGAAAGAGGAAGCCGGGGACTCGCGGCCTGGTCGCAATTGCTACTGCAAGAGCTTGAGCGTTGGCAAAAAGAGCTGAACCAGCTTCCCGAGGAGGAATGGTACCTAGAACTTGAGCGCCAGATGGATTATTGGCTGAGCGAAATAGGGCAGGCCGGGGTTGAAACGCGCCGCTATTTCAGGGAGGAAGTGCTACCCCGGTTGGAAGAGGCAGTGCGAGAATTGGAAAAACGATTGAAGGAGTTGGGCAAGAAGAACGAGGCAGAGATTCTAAATATAAAGTTAGAAAAATTAAAAGAACTATAATAATGGGTGAAGATAAATGAGTGTGGAAGAAATAATGGAAAGACATGGCTTTCGCCTTTCAGCAAGCTGCGCCGGGGCAGCATGGTACACGAAGTTCATTAAGTATGACGGGAAACGCGCTTACGTAACTGTCATGGACAAAGATGGAGATGGGTTGCCCCAATCACTAGATGAGCCTGTGCAAGTGGCAATCTATGAGTTGCGTTCTGGCGACGAACTTGAGAGCAGCCAGAATATCAGCTCGCTCAACTCCTATCTTAAATCACTGGAGGAATAGCTCCGTCGCCCATAGAGGGGATAGATTTGCTTGTGCCTTAAGAAGAATCCGGGTTCAAAGGGCCGCGGCGATTGTAGATTTATCCTGCGGACTCCCACCCTTCGGGCGGGTTCCCAGTTTTAGAATGCAGATTTCAGATTCAAAAGCTTAAGACCTCCCGGTAAAGAATGCATCCAGCTCAATCTGCAATCTCCAATCTGCAATCATAAATCGTCCATAGACTGGCCTTAAGGATCAGGTTTTCGATGTTAAACAAGAAAAGCCCGCCTTTTGGCAGACTTTCCCTTCAACCTTCCTCAGCTCAATAATTTTCTAGGCCGGTGTCTAAGCCTTCTTTTTTTTCCGGGCAGCTTTTCGCTTCTTCTTAGGTTTAGGCTTTGCCTTTGCAGCTTTAGCCTTGGCCTTCGCAGCCTCCGCAGCCTTGGCCTTTCTCGCTTTCTGCAGTTTTTCCCCCAGCCCAAGAGCTTTCGCAGTCTTTCTTCGCTTCGCACTAAGCGCCTTTGCAGCCAAAGGCTGTCGAGCTGAAAAGCCCCATTTCTTACGATACTCTGCAGGAGTCAATCCGTATTTTGCAAGAGTTCTTGTAGTAAGCTGCTTGTACTTCTTACCATCCTCCAGGTTAATGATGTAGTTTCTCTGAATAGATTTTCTTGGTTCTACTGGAGGAGCATCGGCTTCCGGACCACCCTCTTCGATTGTTTTGATGTTCTTAAGGGCATCAAACGTCTTTTTGAGCGCTGCAACCATTTCATCAGCTGCCATTACAGCATGTGAAGCCTGTGCAGCTACAATTTCTGATGCCATCTCAGTTAAACTTTTCCCCATATCATTGTCCTCCTTTCAGCAGTGTCTACATAATATAAAGAGAATTCTAAACACCTAAAAAATAAAGTAAATTAAGTTAGTTGTCAACAACTATTTGATATCTCTGCATTAATGAGTTTTAGCTAAATCTTTATATTGCAACCATATGAAATTATTCGCCTATTATTGCAAACCATAAATCTACACAACAGCATACTAACAAGTATGCAATAATCTACCGCTGCACTTCCCCCTACCGTCAAAGGCCGAACATACCCCGGGCTCATTCCAGTTATCCAGGTTTTATGCAACCTGGATATACAGCTTAGCCCGGATATTTCCCAAGACTACCAAATTTTCTAAACAGCTCTATTGGTACGTAACGTGCATATAAAAGTCTCGGATTCCTACCGATTACCCCGGGCACAAGGACGATAGAAACACTTAACTGTTGCGGCTGTACTCGTAATAATTATTTCGGCTGGTTGCGAATGACCTAGATTTCATTTAATAAGGTAATAGAAATGAAGAAGTTTGCCATTATTTCTATTGTGAGTGTTTTTCTGATTCTGGTTCCTAGTTGTAGTAAAAAGGACCAGGCGCAAGAGAGGTCAGGTATCGCAGCCGAGATAAAGCTCCTTATTAAGGACAAGAACTTTGAAGCAGCCAGGCTTATGGCTATTGACACTCTTGATCCACAGTTGAGATCACTTTACTATGAGGCTGATGAAAACCTCGGGCATGCATCACACCTTGATGTAAGGTGCAATGAGAGAATTGAAGAGATTCTTTATGAGATTGTCAAGAAAGTCCCTGCCAGTAATGTACGATTCAATAGAGATATCTACGCCCAATTGAACACTCTCTATCCGGAAAATGAACTTTATAAAAAGAAATTCATCTACTACGACAGAAAACAAAGAGGAGTAATAAAATACTAGTATGGCTTAGTAGTAGTGCAGCCTTTTCCTTCTTGCATACCACCAACCTGCCCCCGAGAAAGCAAGCGCCCATCCCAAAAAACTCACATCATCAATTTTGCCCAGGACCAAATCAGGCATAAAAAAATAGACCAATGATCCCGCAAAAAAACTAATGCTCAGAGCCAGAACATAACGCATCCAGGTGAATATTCGGAAGAAAATGAGAAACAGAAAAGTCCAAAAAAGATAGAGAGCCAAGGTCCCCAGAAAACGGTATTTGAAGGGGATCTGTCTTGAGATTTCCTTGATGAAATTGTTCATTCTTCCTTTTGGTTTTTCAAAGCGAATTCTTATTACCTGACCTATTGTCATCTTGTCGTCAATGTGGGTTCCGCCGGGTATGAGAAAGTCGAGTGTTATCGGAGCTTCTTGCTTATGCAGGGCGTCGTTGGTTGCTCGAAACGGCATGGAGAAAACCTTCTGACCAATGATGAATATTGTTCCCAACCCGATTACCAGGCATAATAACGATACCATTGACAACAATATTTTGGTCTTACCTGTCACAGGAGAGTACCCCATCTGCTCATTATCACTGACGAGATAGGTCATATTAAACTGTCTGGATGGGAAACGCTACGAGAAATTCCGTGATTGATCTCAGTGCCCGGCTGAATCCGATCCTATACTTTTACCGTTTATAGTAAAGAATCCACGCCTAAAAGACCGGCTTTGGGCTGCTCCAAAGGGAACGGTTCAAGGTACAGGGCACAAGGCACAAGGAAAATTTCGAATTGGGAAACTGGAATTTCAAAATTAAAGAATCACAACCCAAAATTCGAAATTCGAAATTCAAATTCGAAATTACCTCGCTATGCTCTATGAGATCGGACCTGACCCTAAGAACTAGATTCTTGATGTTGAATAAGCCCTAACATTGCATTTTCCTTAAGTGACCTTAGAGTATGTTATAAGCACTGAGAACATCACTCTATGAGTATACTAGCCACTAAGGGGAGGCAGTCTGATGGAAATCAAACAGCGGGGATCACATCTGGACCATCTGGTGCGTCAGACACGCATGCATCACACTCAACTGAGTTCCATGGCCGATATGAAAGCGAATATGCTCTTGACCATTACATCTGTGATTATCACGCTTTCTGTCCGCTATATCACAGAACCACACCTTAAATGGGCCACCACCGTCTTGATTGTATTTTGCTTAATGACGATTGGCTTGGCCACCTATGCCGTAATGCCCAAGATACCTTTTCGCATCAAACGAGAGACAGCCGATATAACGAAAACTCCAGGTTTCAACATACTCTTTTTTGCCGACTTTGTCCGTCTGCCTTATGAGGAATTTGAAATGGCCATGGAAGAGGTGATGAATGACCCCAGCCTCACCTACGAGGTTCAAGTTCGGGAACTTTACACGCTCGGAACATTTCTGGCCAAGAAAAAGTATCTTTTCTTGCGGCTGGCTTACATTACTTTTATCATCGGCGCCTTTGCCAGTGCTTTGATCGGCCTTTTTTCAGGTGCTCTTAGTTAGCCTAGCCAGGATATGTCATGAATGACTTGCTGCGACCACGAAACTGGGAACCCGCTTGCGGGACTGAGCGGAGCGAGCGCGAATTATATGGCCGTCCTTCCGGGCGTCCTCGGGTGTCGGCCCCTGCAACGTACCACACAGGTACGAAAACCAATCCCGCGGCACCGCGGGACGAGTTGCCCGGTGGCACGCCCATCTGCGTGGTCTCGCGACAGCAATTCATGACATATCCTGGCCAGCGTTTTTCTTCTTGAAACTTTACGCCCTTTTCCGTACCCTACGGTTAGAATACTTCACCATCACGGTGAGGTATCGATTATCCTTTTTGATTCCGGGCAACAGTTAGTCTCCAGTCCTTGAACCGTGGTTTATCCTCAATCTATCGGCCTGTGCCAATGACCTTTTGGTAAAAATATTGCAAGTGCTGCTGATGCAAGGGCTTCGAGAAAATGGAATGCTATGACAATCTGAACTCAAGCACAAAGGATCACCTCGTAAACGAGGGATACAAAATGGAAGGCAAAGAAAGACGGTTGCAGCCAAGAGTGGAGGTCAAGTGGCCTGTCACCATGTTGACTTCCGAAGGGGCGATCCAGGGAGAAACGAGAGACATCAGCATGCAAGGGGCATATATCTATTGTGACCAGCCTCTGCCCCTCTTTGAACGGTTTGTCTTGAGCGTCAAAGCTCCCGCTGCTTCCATGCAGGTTATGGCCCAGGTAGTATGGTCCAACAACTCTCCGGCTCACCAAGTAGATGAACCACCTGGCATGGGCGTCCGCTTTATCTGGTCTTAATCACAACCAACTGTAGAATGAAGTAAAGAACTCGAGCCCAAAAGACCCCGGCTTTGGACTGCACCTCAGGGTTTCAGGTGTTCCGCCGGAGGCGGATCAGGTGTCAGGGAAGAAAAACAAAAACACTGAAACCTGAAACCTCAGTGTTCGTGATTTGGAATTTCTATTCCTACGCTACTTCAAAACAGCTCGCAATCTTTACCGGCAAAGCCACCGAACTCTGACCCCCGCAAGGCGGGATCGTGGACTGGCTCTAAGGACCTGGTTTTCGATGTTGAATACAATACAACCGGGCTAGTCAATATACAAACTGACGCTGATGGTTGTCTCAAGAGGAACTTCTTCCCATTGGGCCAAAGCCTTCCAGACGACCTCGTATTTGTTCCCCGCACTCCAAAGCAGCCAACCACGAGCTCTGGACCCATCCAGAGCACGAAGTTGCTCGAGAACATAGTCCTCGTCAAAGTTATTGGTGCCCAATGGAAAAGCCTGGATCCAAGGCCTGAGGGTAGCTTGTGAGTTGGTCAAAAAGCGTGCAAATCTCTCACACGTTTCTGAAACCAACAGGTAGGGCTGATCGTTTGGATTGGCAATACCCTGGAAGGGCCTATGAAAATGAGAAGGGTAAATCATTGGTGAAACCACGTCACAGTGTCTGGCCAAGTCCTCTATCTTTTGGCCGGTCATCTCGATGTCTTCGGACCGCCCCCAAGCAATAATTCCAAATACGTCAATGGATAACAGAACCTTATAGGGAGCCAGCTCGTTCTGCGCTTGAGCAAGAAAGTCCGTAATAATTTTGTCTCTGGGTGTGCTTTGCCCATCAGGGCCGAATGCAGCATATTCAATATTCTTCTTGGTGGGAAATCTTATGTAGTCAAATTGGATTTCGTCTACCCCCATCTCGGCCAACTCTCTGGCAATAGCCAGATTATACTCCTGTACTGTCGGATGCGAGGGATCAACCCAGGCAACCTTACCATTTTCCACCAATGGCTCAGCGGTTATGCTATCGCGCAAGGCAAACTCAGGTTTTTCGGTTGCCAAAAGCTGATCATAAAAAAGAACCAACCGCATCCCAACGTGTATGTTCTTCTCGTGGAGATAATGAATCAGCTTGGCAAGGTCCCTGGTGACTGGACTACCATTGGCGCCAATCTCGTCGGCCAACCTTATTTTCGATGGATAAGAAAGCATCCCAGACATATCTTTGCCATCCAGGATGACAGTGTTGCCGCCGGCAGCTATAAGCTTTTCCACCAGTCTCTGTATTTTCTGGGTTGCCATGGTATAGCGATTCAAATAAATACCCTTAGCCTCGAAATCTATCTGTTTGGGGACCGTCTTGGCTGCTAAGGGTCTTGACCGGACCTGAGGTATCAGCAGACGTTGCTTTGGTCGGATCAAAGATCCATCTATCCCACTCAGCAGCTTGATCTTCTCCACCAAGTCAACAACGGTCAATTCCTCCGTAAGCGGCAGATAGCGTTTGGCAATTTTGTGTAGAGACTCTCCGCGGGAAACCCAATGAATTATCTCTGTATCTTTTAGAATACTTTCTGCCCAAACATCCTTTGAATAGAGCATGGAAACCGCCAAAAAGAATACTAAAAGATATAATTGGATTTTAATAATTGGTATTCGTATTAACATGTTAACTTTACTGCTTTCTCATATCTCTCCACGAACCAAATGGTATCTCTTAATGAAAAAGCAATGATCGTGCCGAAACATCAACGTAGGTAGTTGTTATTATGAATTTTTTCAGAAATCTCTCTTCCCAGCTACATTGAAGAGTGATGGTGGGCAAGGAGTGCATACTTGGGGAGTAGATAAAATCTTAAGTTAACGTACTTGATGGAGTGGGCGGAAAATAATATGATCCACGTTTCATGGGTAACCGTAGTAAAGAATCCGGGCCCAAAGGAACCGGCTTTGGACTGCCCTTGACGCAAAGCGCTAAGCGCAGAGCGCAAAGCATGAGGTAAACAGTAAACGGTGAACGGTAAAACGATAATGCGCTGGCTTCGCTACTGTTCACCGTTTACCATTTACCGTTCACTCTTTTTTTCGCTATGCGCCATGCGCTGTGCTCTATGCGATCTGACCTGGCTCCAAGCACCAGGTTTTCGATGTTGAATAAACGGGGTGAACATGGTTGAGATTCCTGCTTCTACCAAAGAGAATGGGGACCCTGGACCGATTGCCAGAGAAGGGATGCAGGCGGCATGGCCAATCTGCCTAGGCTATTTCCCCATTGGATTGGCCTTCGGCGTGCTGGCCCAAAAAGCCGGCCTCCATCCTGTGGAAATTGGTCTTATGTCTATCCTGGTTTTTGCTGGAAGTTCTCAGTTTATAGCCGTATCAATGCTCAGTGGAGGCGCAACAGTACTGTCCATTGTAATAACCACTTTCGTAATCAACCTGAGACACGTACTGATGAGTTCGTCCCTGGCGGTCTACCTGCGGTCGGTAAGCAGGGGGTGGGCAGCTCTGTTTGCCTACGGCGTAACTGACGAGAGTTTTGCACTGAACCTGACTCGATTTAGGAATGGTAATTGGGATTGGCGGCAAGCCATGGTGCTCAACCACTCTGCAAATGCAGCCTGGATCGTTAGCAGCATCCTAGGAGCTTTGAGCGGCCAGTTCATTCCGGCCGGAGCGTTTGGTATTGATTATGCGCTCATTGCCATGTTTCTCTGCCTTCTCGTCTTTCAACTCAGAGGGAA
>JBFFBS010000102.1:0-12448 GCA_041560295.1 Syntrophobacteria bacterium
CCGGCTGCTGACTCCACCCGTTTGCACGGTTGGTTTGTACCGTCGTCCGATCCCACGGTAAACACCACCCTTCTCTGGTTTCACGGTAATGCCGGCAACATAAGTCATCGCTTGGAAAATCTTGCCCTCCTCCATCGATATCTGGATATCTCCATCTTTATTTTTGATTACCGGGAATTCGGCCACAGCGAAGGCCAGATTTCTAAAGCCGGTACCTATCTTGATGCCCAGGGTGCCTGGAATTACCTGGTTGAGGAGCGGGCCATTGAACCACGTGACATTCTGCTCTTCGGCCGTTCACTCGGCACAGCACTGACCGTGGATCTGGCCAGCAGGGAGCCCTGCCTGGGCGCGGTGTTGGAGGCTGCCTTTACCTCGTCGCACGAGATGCTGGAGCGCTATTTCTTTGGCGCTATTCCCCCGGAACTCCTCCAGAGTGCTTACGATAATCTGGCAAAGATCCACCTTGTTCGCGCACCACTTCTCTTCATCCATGGCCAATACGACGAAGCCATACCGGTTGAGATGGCGCAACGGCTCTATCAGGCCGCTCAGTCCCCCAAACGGTTCCACCTCGTGATAGGATCAGGCCACAATGATACCTATGTGGTAGGCGGTTTTGAATACTTCCAACAGTGGCAGGATTTCTTGCAGGAATGCCTGGAAAAGGACTAGATTGCGGATTGAAAAATCTTACAATTCAATCCGAAATCCACAATCCGCAATCGTCAATGTAAGACTCGTCTGGTGATATCTTCCACATCATCAACTTCAAACGGTTTGTGCAGGTAGCCGCTTATGCCCAATTCTTCTGCCTCTTCCTCATAGTGCGCTTGTGTCGTGGCAGTGACTATCACTACTGCCGCATCGACCTCGCTTTGCCGCAGTCTCTTGAGCACCTCTATACCATTCATGCCCGGCATCTTGATGTCCAGGAAAATAAGTTTGGGCTTGTGAGACTTCATGTACTCAATAGCCTCAAATCCATTGTCCAGGGTCACCAAGGGATAATCGTCTCCGAGCATGGCATCAAACGACTCCAGAATCCCCCGATCATCGTCTACCACCATTATTTCTCTATCCAGCCAAGCCATAATTCAGCCTCCTATCCCAGCCCGGATATTTTACGAATTCACGCCCTGGCGTGACTGCGAGCGCGAATAACGCGAATAATATGACCGTTAATCCGGGCTTTTTTTAAATTTTAGAGCAAATATAATGCCAGAATTGAGCGATCTTGCTTGATGGTTTACAACAAGGCAGTAAATAAGAGCAGGAACGTCATCACCCAGTGAGCGGCAGAGGTAGGATTTGGGTGGATATGCCTATGATTATGTACAACGGCCCCACAAATATGGGCAGACCTCAACCTTGGACACCAGGTAACGTCAGGGTAAAGGTAGTCCCCTGTCCAAGCGCACTCTCAACCTGAATCTCTCCGCCGTGCTCCTCGATGATCTTGTGTGTCATAGACAGACCAAGACCGGTACCGCGGTCTTTGGTGGTAAAGAAAGGATCGAATATGTTGTCTTTCGTGGTTTGATCCATACCCACTCCGGTGTCTTTGAACTGAAGCATCGCCCCACCTTCAAACGGTCCCGCCTCGATAATGAGTGTACCACCGTCAACCATTGCCTGCTGGGCGTTCATGATAAGATTTGAAAAAGCTCGTACCAAATGTTCCTGATCCGCCCAAATCTCAGGCAGAACCCCTTCCTCATGTATCTCGAAAGTGATGCCGGCTTCCTCAAGTTTATCGCGATAAAGGTCCACCGCCTGTTTCAGGCAATCCCCCAGAGTGCTCATCTTGAACTTCAGCTTGGGTGGCCTTGCCAGTTCCAGTAGGTCTTCTATCAGATCATTTATCCGGTTGAGCTCACGGGGAACGGTAACTTGAAATTTATCGAAAAAAGCTGGGTTGGAGAGCTTTCGAGGCAAGAGTTGGACAAAGGTTTTGATAGCAGAGAGGGGATTGCGGATTTCGTGGGCGAGTCCGGCTGAAAGTGTCCCCAGGGCGGCCAGTCTATCACTTTGCCGCATACGAGCCTCCAAGATCTTTAGCTCGGTAATGTCGTTGATGACCACCAGGATCCCCATCTTTTCTTCGCGTCCACCCTCGAGAAAAGAGGTGCTTATCATGAGAGTGCTTTGCTCTCCCTCTCCTGTGTCCAATGATATCTCCTGGTTGCGACAAGGAGTCTGTGTATGCAGGCATTTTTCCAGCATTCTGACAAATGGATTATCCTCGGGCCATAGTTCGCGGAAGCTTTTACCCAGCCAGTGTCTACTCTGCAGCCCGAGTATGGACTTAGCTGTTCCATTGGCACTCACAACCCGTTCCTCCAGATCCAGGGTTATCAGGCCGTTGGTCATGGAGGCCAAGATCATATCGTTGTAGCTTTTTAACTCTAGGATCTCCTCCAACTGCTGCTCCAGTTGCTGACGCTGTGCCAAGATTTCGTTGATCATGGTATTGAAGTTGTTTGCCAGATCTTCCACTTCGTCCCTGGTGGTAATATCTAGTTGCTGATCCAGATCGCCTCCAGCAGCGGCGATGGTTGCCTCAACCACTTGTTCTAAAGGCTTGGTGATGCGGCCAGCCATAACCTGAGCCCCAATCAGTCCGAGAATAAGGGCCACCGTGCCTATCCCCACCAGGACCAACTGAGTCCGTCGAATGTGCCAATACATCCGTTCTAGTGAAAGTCCCACCCGTACCGTGCCCCACTTCATCTCGGAACCGGGGATGAAAACCGGTACAGCGATGTCCAGTACGCGCTCACCAGTTTCTTCCCACAAAACAGACTGGATAACCGCAGTGCTTGCAGCCAGCGCTTTTCGGTTCACAGAATCATCCAAGTATTTTCCTTGCCAGCCACTGTGGCCGCTAAACGCTGCTACCTTTTCTTCCTTATCAAGTATGATGACATAGGCGATGTCAGCACCTTGGCTGGCCTGCTCGGCATTCTGTTCAAGAGTGATGTAATTGTAGGTAACCAGCGCATGAGTGGAAACAGCAGCAATACTGTGGGCGACAGCGAAGCCGCGTACTTCGACCTCTTGTTTAATGCTCCGACTGGAGCGGTTTCCAACCAGCACAATAATAATTACCATCAGCGCAAGGACAACGGCGCCGGTGGCAACCATAAACCGGGTTTTGAGGCTTATTTTGCGGGGGAACCAGGACATTCAGCGCTGTCCGTTGATGTTTGTTGGACTGCGGACAACTGACGTGAGCCATCAAAAGGAAAAGTTGAAAGGCTACTGTTTGTCCAGCCAGATTTTTTTCAAAGGAATGTATGGGCTTCCAAGAGCGCTAATTTCCAACCCCTTCACATAAGGCTGAAACACGAACTCGAAGACCCAATACATAAAGGGAATCATTGGAGCATCTTCCAAAATCATGCCTTCTGCCTCCCGATACAGCCTCACCCGTTTGATAATATCGGTTTCCACCAAAGCCTTGGTGAGGAGGCGATCCACTCTGGGGTTGCTGTAGCGCATGAAGTTGTACAGAGAGTCGGATCCACAAATTACATTGAGAAAATTGTCGGGATCTGGAATGTCGGCAGACCAGAAGTAACGATACAACTGAAATCTGCCGGAGTTTAGGGTCGCTTCAAAAGTAGGCCAGTCAGTTTCATACTTGATTTGCAGTTCAACCCCCACCGCTGCTAAGTCCGCTGCCACCATGGCTAATTCTTTCTGGGCCACGTTTGATTTCGAAGCAGACAGGAGAGTCAATGACAGCTTTTTTTGCGATGGACCATACCCGGCCGTAGCTAGGAGTTTTTTGGCCCTGTCTGGGTCATAACCATAGGCGGCGTTTTCCGGAGTATAGCCTGCCATGCCGGGCGGCAGGATTGTTTCCGCCGGAATGAATTGATCTTTGAACACCTCACGAATGATTTCTACTTTGTTGATGGCCCAACCTAAAGCTTGCCGTACACGTTTATCTTTCAAACGAACATCGGTGCAATTCATTCCATAAAACTGCAGGCTCAGGCTGGGCTTCCTGACGAATTGATAGACGGTTGTCTGGGCCATTTCTTCTCGATCTGCTCCGAATACAGCTGCTTCCTGCAGGCGATTTGCCAAAAACTCCTGCAAGATCTTCTGACGTTGCGCCCCAGCGTAGATGGTGTAGACGACTCGATCCAAATGAGGGGGACCCTCATGGTAGTCAGGATTTGCGCTGAGCACAATCCGGTTCCCCGCCCAAGACTCCAAACGGAAGGGGCCCGTGCCCACCGGGTGATGGCTAAAATCCTCGCCCCACCTTTCCACCTCTTCCTTTGGAACCACCTTTGAGTCCTTCATGGCCAGCACGGACAGAAACGGTGCAAAGGGTTCTTGGAGCCTGATCTCCAAAGTGTGAGGGGCAAGAGCTTTTAGACCTTCTACTTCCTTGCTTTCACCACGCCGGTACTTGGCCGCACCCCTGATCTTCTCGAGAAAACTGATGATGCCAGCTTGCTTTTTTGGGTCCAGAATGCGGGTGAATGAATAAACGAAATCGTCTGCCGTGACCTGACGGCCATTGTGAAATCTGGCATCCTGCCGGAGGGTAAAAGTATAGACAAGGCCGTCGGTGGAAACTCTCCAGTTGATGGCCAGGGCCGGCCCCACATTGAGGCTCTGGTCGAACTGGAGCAGTCCATCGAAAATCTGCTGTATGAGGGTTACCGAATAGATATCCGTGGTGAAGGGCGGATCGAGACTTCTGGGGCTCCAGGGAAGGGCAGCGTGGTAGACACCTCCTGCCTTAACTTCCAGCTGGGGCTTCTCAATAGTTTCAGAAGGTTCTTGCTGACAACCATTCAAGAGAGTCAGCAAGACGGTAAGTAGCAATAGTAGTCTTCTCATGAGCACCAATCCGTTTCTGATTGATTATGGCCGAATCATGCTCTATCTAAGAAGCTACTACTATACCAGCTTTCAGAGAGTTTGCAAAAAAAAAGCACAGTCCCAAGGACTATGCTTATCACACCAACCAACCACACGTTGGTCGTAATTAGGCGCCCCCGCCCCCAGCTGCTAGCGCCGGTAGTGCATACATAGCAATGATGCTGCCAGTGACGAGAAGTTGAACCAAAATCCTCTTTGCCTTTTTCATAACTCCTCCCTCCTCTCATATCGTCCCATAAATTGTGTACGCCTTACTGGAATGGAATAGGGGCGATATAGAGCAAGGTCGGTACCAGAGTGGGCAAAGCGGAGAAATATGCGGAAATTTGCATCTAAGCTGGTAAGATAATTACTTAATTATTTGCAGACAAAAAAGCGGTAAATCCCTATCTCCCAAGTAGGTTTGCACAGTGTCCAAGATAGTCGCCCCTTTAAAATAGCAACCTCTACCCCATAAATAGTGTTGAGATATCAGTAACTCATCTCTTCTGCACATGATTATGTGCACTGCCCGGATAGATGTGCAATGAGTGTAAGACGCAGAGCGCTAAGCGCAGAGCGCAGAGCTCATAATTAAAAGAAACTAGGAACTAAGCACTAGGAACTAGGCACAGAGGACAGAGGACAATAGGAAGTCATTAGGTCATTAAGTCATTACGCTCCACGCTGAAGCGCTTCGCTGTCATTTATGGTCATTTATTGTTAAGGCATAATGACTCAATGACGGCCGCCAGGCCTTATGACGGCCACGGTACGTGGCCTAATGACCATGAGTGACTATGAGGCGTGGTGTCTTGTAGGGAATTACTTTGGAGAGCTGCTTGGTGGTGTTTCTTTGATTGCCAGGGATTTCATCTTCTGAATGAGGGTATTGCGGTGAATGTTCAGAATGCGGGCGGCTTCACTCTGATTCCACCCTGCTTTCTTCAAGGCTTTCAGGATATACTGCCTTTCAAAATTCTCCCGCGCCTGAAGCAATCCATCCCCCAGGGGGGGGGTCTCTAGGGTCAAGCTGGAATCGAGGAGAATGTCCAGCGGAAGGTCTGCAAAAGAGATCGGTTCGTTGTCGGAGCCAAGTACGACGAGTCTTTCAATCAAATTCTCTAACTCGCGGATATTGCCAGGCCAGGGATAACGCTCCAGGGTGTCCAAACTTTTGTCGGTAAACCCCTTGATGTCGCGGGTCAACAGTACATTAAATCTATTGAGGAAATGTTGGGCCAACAGCTTTACATCCCCGTGTCGCTCACGCAAAGGAGGGAGTTTGACAGGAATTACATTGAGGCGAAAATAAAGATCGCTCCGAAAACTTCCCGTTTCGATGAGTTTTTCGAGATTTGTATTGGTGGCGGCCACGATTCTGACGTCCACCTTAATGGTCCGGTTGCTGCCCAATCGTACAATCTCCTTGTCCTGGAGAACGCGTAGGAGTTTTGCTTGCAGCTCCGAACGAAGTGCTGAAATCTCGTCTAGGAAAATGGTGCCCCCGTGGGCGTGCTCGAATTTCCCGATGCTGCGGGTGTGGGCACCTGTGAAAGAGCCTTTTTCGTGGCCGAAAAGCTCACTCTCCATGAGTTCGCTGGGAATAGCTGCGCAGTTGATGGCCACGAATGGAGCCTTATTGCGGTTGCCGTGTTGGTGCAGAGATCTGGCAATAAGTTCTTTGCCGGTACCACTCTCGCCGGTAATCAACACGGAACTGCTTGTACTTGCCACCTTGTTTACAAGTTGCAAAATATCCAACATTCTTGGATCCTTGCTTACTATGTCGAGCTCTCCGTATCTATGTGCTATTTCCGAGCGAAGATAACGTACTTCTCTTTGGAGAATCTGCTTTTCCAGAACCCGAGCCACAGCTGAGAGAATGTCGTCAGGTTCGAAAGGCTTGGTGATGTAGTCATAGGCACCCAGCTTGATGGATTGCACAGCTTGTTCAGCTTTGTCGGAAGCTGAAATCATGACCACGTCCATGGGTTCATCCAAAGTGCGAAGCTTCTTTAGGGTCTTGATACCATCAATCTCAGGCATGGCAACATCCAAAAAGACAAGATCGTAATGAGAACCCTGGCAATAGGCAATTGCCTCGTGCCCACTCTCTGCAGTAGTCACTTCGTAGTCATCCTCAAGGATGACTTGAAGAGCATCTCGCGCACCCTGCTCGTCATCAACTACAAGAACCTTGGCTTTGATAGACTTTTCCTTACTCATATTTCCTTATACGCCTATTCCTTTAGCTCCGCATAATGCTAATACTAGATTTCGATACCCACTTTTACTTACTAACCACAGAGACACAGAGGAATGCTTCGCACTCAAATTCGAAATACGAAACCCGAAACACGAAACAAATACAAAATTGGCCCTCCGAACTCCCCACCCTGCGGGCGGGTCCCCAGTTTCGAATTCTCAAATGTTCTAAACGTAACTTCTCGTAAAGACTTGTCTGGTGTTTTGGTCATTTGGATTTTGGTAATTCGAATTTGTCTCGGATTTCGATATTCGGATTTCGGATTTACACTAGCTATGTGTCTGTGGTGAATCCCCTATCAAGCCTTCCTAGGCCGCCATAATTCGGAGCAAGGTAGATAATCGTTATCGAAACTGTCCTTCGGCTATCCGTTCTGAAAGTAGCAACTCTACCACTGATGTGTCAACGCGAAATGCTCGATTCAGAAGATCCTCGCTTCTGCACACTGGTTTCTGGCTGGCCAGATCCTGGATCCAGTGACCAGAGAGTGTTCATAAGTTTCCAAAATAGTTGACAAGATTGTCATATCTGGGCTAGTTATAGGTGCGGGATAAAGGAGCTGTGGTGTGATTGGCCGTAGGACGAAAGATGGATCAGTCCGAAAAGCGTCTTATTTTTTCTGCCGAAGATATTGCTCGCCAAGTTCAGCGGTTGGCAAGCCAGATCTCTGCCGACTATGAAGGCAAAGAGATCATACTCGTAGGGGTTCTTAAAGGTGCTTTCATCTTTCTTGCAGATCTAGTACGCCAGCTCAGCATACCCGCGCAGTTGGATTTTGTCCGGTTGGCAAGCTATGGTACGGCAACCGAGTCCAGCGGCAAGATTAGAATCACCACCGATGTCGAGTTGGATTTGAAAGGTCGTCATGTTCTCATTGTAGAGGATATTGTGGATTCCGGCTTAACCACAGTATTCTTACGCCAACATCTATTGGCCAAGGATCCACGTTCTCTCAAAATGTGCGTTCTGCTGGACAAAAGAGAACGGCGCAGCGTCTCCCTCTCACTGGATTATGTGGGCTATCACCTAGACAAGGGATTTGTAATAGGCTATGGCTTAGATTGCAATGAAGCCCACCGTCAGTTAGCTGGTATTTATGAATTGATAGTGTAGCTATCATGTGGCCAAGCCGCACTGGGTGCAACTGGGGTAACGAGGTCAGGACATGATTGTTCAGTGTGAACAGTGCCAGAAGCAATTCAAGCTAAATCCTGAAAATATAAAGCGTCCTTCTGTCAAAGTTCGCTGTTCCAACTGCCAAAATGTCTTCAGTGTTTCCCGACCAAAACCGGCTGGCGTAGTGGAAACGGCGCTTACCACCCCTGAAGTAAAAAGCCCACCTCCCACCCGCCCAGCCCCCAGGAGACGACTGCTCATCCTCCTCATCCCTCTGCTCGTGATTGCAGGAGGTCTCGCCCTGTGGCTTTACGTACCATGGCCCGTGTCGACGAAAACTGTCCCACAAACCACCGGTATCGAACAACTCCATTTGGTTAAGAGCCGCGGTTTCTTCATAGATAACAAGCAAGCAGGACAGCTCTTCGTAATTCAAGGCCGGGTCCGCAACGACTTCCCCGTACCTCGGCGTTGGATTCATTTGCGTGCTAAACTTTACACAACCGATGGACAGACCGCGCGGCAGTTGGATTTCTACGCCGGCACCTTGCTCTCTGACCAGCAACTACAGAATATGCCTCTCGAAGAGCTCGTGGGGTTGATTCAACGTCCCCCTGTCAAACAGGATCGGGTGCAAACAATAGCTGCTCGAGAAGAGGTCACCTTCACCGTGCCGTTTGGTGAACTTCCAGAATTGACCGAACTCAGCGACTACAGTGTGGAAATTCTTGCTTCCCAGCCCGCCTGAAAAACAGACCAGCCGAGTTCTAGGGCTCTGTCTAAAGCCAGGGAATCCCCGCAGCAATCTAGAAGCGATGGCACCATGACAAAAACCCGCAACATAGTTTTCTCCACCGTTATGCTCGCTTTGGTAATCAGCTTGGGCACCGCGGGTTACATGATTTTGGAAAAATGGAATTTCTTGGACGCTCTTTATATGACCGTCATTACTATTTCCACCGTGGGCTTCAGCGAAGTCAATCCGGTCAGCAACCCTGGGCGTATACTCACTATGACCGTCTTGATTTCCGGTTTAGGGGTGTTGGCCTATGTAGTTGGTACCCTTACTCGGACCCTGGTGGAGGGGCAATTGCTCGAAGTTATGGGGAGGAAAAAATTGGAACGTCAGATTAAAAAGCTTAAAGATCATTACATCATCTGTGGCTATGGTCGCGTGGGCCGAATTATCTGCGAGGAGATCAAGAAGTCCAAGCCCACTCCTCTGGTGGTAATCGATAGCGACAGCACTTTGACCCCCACCATAGAAGAACATGGCTATCTGTATTTGCTCGGCGACGCCACCAGTGAGGAAACTCTCCTGAAAGCGGGCATTCTCTCCGCCAAAGGCATAGCAACAGCCCTCGATTCAGAGGCGGACAATGTCTACATAACCTTAACCGCCAGAGGTCTGAACCCCGCCCTATTTATTCTGTCCCGAGCTGGGAGAAGAGGCTCAGAAAAAAAGCTCGAGCGTGCCGGTGCGAACCGGGTGGTATCTCCCCACCAGATCGGTGGCTTCCGCATGGCCCAGGCCTTGCTTCGACCCCATGTAACAGAGTTTATTGATTTCGCCTTTACTGACCTAGACACTAACTTAGGCATGGAGGAGATACCGGTCAGGCCAAATAGTAAATTATCTGACATTTCCCTGGTGGACTCTGGTATCAGGCAGCAGTTCGATCTCATTATTGTGGCCATAAGCAAGGCCACCGGTGAAATGCTCTTTAATCCAGCCTCCCACACCCGTATCCAAATTGGCGACACCCTGATTGCTTTAGGCCAGAGAAGTAGTCTGCAAAAACTCGAGCAGCTCCTTGGTAATGTAAACGCTCAGTAGCTGTCTATTGTGGCATCCTTCGCGTCGCTTCGATTCCGCCTCCGTTAAAACTTCGGCGTGACAAGTTGCTCAGTCCCGCATTTCTCATACATCATTTCGAGACAATTGATAAAACACCATCTCATCATCTCAGGTGTCAGGTGTCAGGTGTCAGAAATGATAGAACTGAACACTGAAACCCACAATTAATATGCCCGGAAGTAATAAATATCATTGACAAAAGCAGGTTGGCATGGTACGTTTCGGCGTTTTTTTGGGGTAATTGACACTAGGTTTTGTGAGGAAGGTGATAGAGGAACTTCATGCTAGATCTTAAGTTTGTAAGGGAAAATCAGCAACTGGTGCAACAAATGTTGCAAAATCGCCGCTCTGATCTCGAGCTCCAACCACTGTTGACCTTGGATCAAGAACGGAGGCAGATTATCCAGGAGGTCGAATCTCTCAAGCATGAGCGTAAGGTGGTTTCGGACCAGATTGCCCAGATGAAAAAGAGCGGAGAAGATGCAACAGAAACCATCAGCAGCATGCGTCAGGCTTCACAGCGCATTAAAGAGCTGGACCAGAATCTCGGCAAAATAGAGGATGAAATCCATCAATTGCTCTTGCTTTTTCCCAATGTGCCGCATGAGTCAGTCCCAGTTGGCAAAGATGAACAGGATAATCCGGTGGTAAAGCGATGGGGAGAGATCACCGAGTTTTCTTTCACCCCTAAGCCCCACTGGGAACTGGGAGAAGATCTTGGAATTCTTGACTTTGAGCGCGCTGCCAAAATGACGGGCGCACGTTTCACTTTATACTGGGGTTTGGGTGCCCGGCTTGAACGCGCCCTGATCAACTTCATGCTTGATCTTCACACCACCAAGCACGGCTACCATGAAGTGTTACCGCCTTTTATGGTAAATAGCATCGCCATGACCGGTACAGGTCAATTACCCAAATTCAAAGAAGACCTGTTCAAGCTGGAGGACTGGGACTACTACCTGGTACCCACGGCAGAGGTTCCGGTGACGAACATTTACATGAACGAAATCCTCGAAGAGGATGATCTCCCCCTGCACTTCACAGCCTACACCCCTTGTTTCCGTTCTGAGGCCGGCTCTTATGGCAAAGACACCCGAGGCCTCATCCGCCAGCATCAGTTCAATAAGGTCGAACTGGTTAAATTCACCACCCCAGAGCAATCTTATGACGAATTGGAGAGTTTGCTGCTTGATGCCGAGGAGGTTCTCCAAGAGTTGCGACTTCCTTACCAGGTAGTGACCTTATGTACTGGCGACTTGGGCTTTTCTGCTGCAAAAACCTATGATATCGAGGTCTGGATTCCCGCCCAGGAAGCCTTTCGGGAAATTTCTTCATGCAGTAATTTCGAAAACTTCCAGTCAAGGCGAGCAAACATCAGATATCGCCCTCGCGACAGGAAAAAAATAGCCTTTGCACATACACTCAATGGTTCCGGTCTCGCTGTGGGCCGTACCCTGGTTGCCATCCTGGAGAACTGGCAACAAGAGGATGGCAGCGTTGTGATTCCTCCCGTTCTTCGACCCTACATGGGTGGAATCGAGGCTATTGTTCCACAAACTTGAAATTTTTGGACCATTCACAAGGAGGATACCGCATGACCAGACGTGAGCTTATCGCCGCAGTTGCAGCTGCCGAAGGTATCACTATCAAACAGGCGGAGCTGGTTGTTAAGACCGTGTTCGGCAGTATTGAACAGGCACTTGTAAAAGAAGATCGGGTCGAGATCCGTGGCTTTGGCAGTTTCAAAGTGAAGGCATATCGGAGTTATCAGGGGCGCAATCCCAAGACCGGTGAGATCATTCGAGTACAAGACAAGAAGCTTCCCTTTTTCAAAGTGGGAAAAGAACTGAAGGAGAGGGTCGACAGCAAGTAATATCTGCTGTCGATTCGGCCTTGTCAACAGCTGCTTGTTCGGCGCCACCCTTCAGCGGCGAGTTCATTGAAGACTTATTCGATTTCCACCCGTTAGCTCCACTGTCGGTCATGAGATGATCTTTACACACGTGTGGAAGTTTTGTGGAGTAACTAAGAATTCCAAATTACAAATCACACTGAATGAGGTTTCAGGTTTCAGTGTTCAGGTTTCAGCTTCTCTGTTCTTTTCCTGACACCTGACACCCGACACCTGACACCTTGAGATTTGTGATAGTGATACGACCATGAGATCATGGAGAACAAATAGGCGGAAACGGAGACTCTGGCTGTTGCTTGTTGCTGCTGTTGCGCTGGGCTTTGCCGCGGCTTTCTTTTTAGGAAAGCATTTTTTCTCCTCGCCGGAATCAACCACTCCTCATTCCAAAATTCGCGATTCTGTCCCG
>JBFFBS010000103.1:0-12377 GCA_041560295.1 Syntrophobacteria bacterium
GACCTCGCGGTTGAAGCCTCCCCAAACGTCAACCTGCGCAACTCCCGGAATACGGGCAAAGCGGTAACGGATCTGCACTTCGATCAGTTCCGTGAGTTCCACGGGATCGAGATTGCTCGAAATTCCCAACACCACTACCGGATAACTGGCGATGTCGAATTTTCGAACGCGGGGCCTGACGATATCATCCGGCAACTCGTTGATCTCGTCTTCGAGTTTGCCCTGAACGTCAATCGCCGCCGTGTCGATTTCCGTACCCCACACGAAACTGACACGTACCCTGCTTCGGCCCTCCGAGGATGACGATGTGATTTCCTCTACCCCGGGTACCGTGGCAACGATTTCTTCAATAATCTGAGTCACCAGTCGCTCCATAACCTCAGGACTGGCACCCTCGTAATCCGTTCGGATACTCAACGTTGGCAGTTCGATGTTGGGCAGCATGTCGATCTGCAGCCTGCTCAGAGAGACGGCCCCGAGGATGACCAAGATGAGAGTCACCATTGTCGTGAAAATCGGGCGCTTGACGCTGAAACTCGGCAGATTCATGGGGTGTTCATTTTTTTGTGGCCGGCGGTGGTTTTGTTCTGCTCGGCAGGAACCGTGATTGGGGTGCCGTCTTTTACTAGTTGCTGCCCCAGGGTTACGACCAAACCGGAAAGCCCCTCGCCTTTCACCTGCACCCGGTTGCCTTCGCGGATGCCCACTTTTACTTCGTGCCAGGCTACCGATCGTCCGTCCTCGCTGACTATGAAAACACCGCTCCTGTCATCACGTATGGTCAACGCTTGCTCCGGGACGATGGTGGCCTCAGGCACCCGCGCTAATACCACTGTGGCCCTGATGAACATGCCGGGTTTGAGTCGATGCTGTGGATTGTCGATAGTCATTTCGATCCGCGCCTGCCGGGTGGACTTGCGGAAGACGGGGGCAATGCGATCGATGCGGCCCGTATACTCTTCACCCGGATAGGCATCCGTTGTTAACGAAACGAGCTGTCCGGGTTTCAGGTGAGCATAGTCTCTCTCGTTGACGAAAACCACCCCGACGATGGGATGTAGCCCGACGATCGAGAGCAGCGGCTCGTTGGCAGCTACGGTCTGGCCTGGGTCCACATAGCGCTCAGCGACGACGCGATACTCATCGCCGCCGCTCCAGCCCGCTGTTACCTTGGTATAGCCGAGCCGGATATTTGCGGTTTCGAGTGATGATTTGGCCTTCGTGACCTGGGCCGCAGCGACCTCAAGTTGAGCCTGCTTTGCCAGTTGATCCTGCCTTGCAGCATCGAATTCAGAATCAGATGCGATCCCGCGCTCTAAAAGCGACTCGGTGCGTTTAAACTCACGTTTGGCAATTTCCAGGGCGCTCTTGGCCTCGGACAGATTGGCCCTGGCAACTAACAGATCGGCCTCAGCCTGAGCTACAGCCTGGACATACTCTTCATTGTCCAGCTCGGCCACAACCTGACCCCGCTGGACCGTATCGGCGATATTCACTATCACGCGTTCCACACGGCCGCTTACTTTCGGAGCAACAACAAACTCAGCCAGGGCTTCCAACTCCCCGCTGAATGTCCGCTGTGACGCGATCGGCCCGAGCTGAATCTGAGCCACTTCTACCGGCACTGCTCCTGAAGCCTTGCCGCTTTTGCTGGAGCCGGCCCGGTCCAAAAATTGACTGAAAGCTACCCAGCCTAATCCGGCCGCCGCTCCAATCAGAAGAACCGTCAGTATAAAAGTTTTAGATCTGCCCGATTTCATGGTAAAAGAACCTTTCAGGTGTGATTATAATGGGTACTTCCCCAAAATAGGTGCTGGTTGATCTGACATAAGGAACATTGCCCTTTTAGCGCTGATATTGCAACGAAAAAGTGACAGGTGAAAGGATTTATAAGACGATTCGTCAGTGCTGTTTTTCCTAGTCGAGCGTGTATAAACTCGCATCATATGTTCAAAGCAGTTTCCTGTTGTCATCGTGAAGCAAAATATTATAAAGGCTAGTAAACGCGCTTCAAAATCACCTGTAAATCTTACCAAACCGACCGTCATCGGGCGAGATCGGGATTCGTGAGGACCTGATATGATGTATGCAAGATATTATTATCATCTGCTGGAATTCCTTGCCCTGTGCGGGATATTGTTGGTGTCGGCGTCCTGTACCCTGGTCGAGAAACAGGTTGACCGCACAGCGGGACGGCCCGATGTCCCTGCCGATACAGTGGTGCAAATGGGCTTGGAGTCTGCCGAGCAACCTGAAGAGATTGCACCGCTTACAGTGCCGCCGGGGCCATTGAAAGTCACCCTCACCGAAGCCATTTTGCTTTGCCTTGAAAACAACCGCTCCCTTGTGGTGCAAAGATTGAACCCCCTGATCCAGCAAACACTTGAGGACCAGGAAAGAGCTGTTTTTGATCCGGCGACAAACGCGGAAGTCTCCGCTGGCAGGGTGAAAGGAGAACGCCTCGCAAGATCCGGGTCTAAAACTGAGGATTTCACCACCGATGCGGCCGAAGGCATCATTTCGCTGGAGCAATATTTCCCGACCGGCACAACCGTTGACTTGGAAGCCAGCACGCAAGTGAATGACTCCTCTCTCTACGATGACAACTTTTATTCGACCCGCTTGGGTATGACGGTTACTCAGGCGTTGTTGAGAGGATTCGGAACGGACGTAAATCTGGCCCGACTGCAGCAGGCACGCCTGGATACGCGCATGTCGGAATATGAGTTGCGGGGTTTTACCGAGTTTCTCGTGGCGGAGGTGGGACGCACTTACTGGGACTATGCGCTGGCTCGGCGTCAGATCGAAATTGTTGAGGAGTCACTGAAAGTCGCCCGTCAGCAACTCAACGAAACCAAAGAACTGATCGCCGTCGGTCGATTAGCCAAAGCTGAATTGGCAGCCGTCCAGGCCGAGGTTGCGGCACAGGAGCAGGCTCTCATCGAGGCACGGGCCAACAAGGAAGCTACTCGTCTGCAACTGCTGCGATTGCTCAATCCTGCGGGGCCCGGAATCTGGCAGCGGGAAGTTGATTTAATCCATCAGCCAACCTTGCCCGATATCAAACTGGAAGACGTTGAGAATTATGTGGCCGTATCGATGCGCATGCGTCCGATTCTAAACGAAACCCGCTTAGAAATATTGCGGGGCGATCTGGAGCTTGTCAAAACCCAGAACGGTTTGCTGCCCTTATTAGATCTTTTCGTCACACTTGGCAAAAGCGGGTATGCAAATTCCTTTGGCGAATCCATTGGTAATATCAACAAAGACAGTTATGACGCCGTGGCGGGCGTCAGATTTAATTTTCCTATTTTTAATCGAGATGCAAAAGCCCGTCACCGGCGAGCGCTGCTGAACCGGGAAGAGGCTGAAAAAGCTTTGGAGAATCTTTCACAGCTGGTGGAAGTCGACGTCCGCACCGCCTACATTGAGGTCAACCGAACCAAGCAGCAGATTACCGCCTCGTCGGTCACCCGCAAGTTCGACGAGGAAAAACTTCGGACAGAAACTGAAAAACTGCGAGTGGGAAAATCAACAAGCTTTCTGGTGGCTCAAGCTCAGCGCGATCTGTTAGTCAGTCGGATCGCTGAGGTGCGGGCCCTTGCCAACTACCTCAAGGCCTTGATCGATCTTTACCAACAGGACGGATCGCTGCTCGAGCGCCGCGGAATTTCCGCCCCTGGACGAGAACCGGTCGACCTTGCAGAAAAATAGAAATTTGTCCAAAGCAGGTTAGCTAAATAGTTGCAAATCCAATCACCGAGGAATGACAACATGATCATCCTCGTAAATCCCTTTTTCGGCGGTAGTATGACAAGCGATACAGTTTGACATCGATCCTACAGATTCCCTCTGGAAGGCATCGGCCGGTATATCGTCATCTTCATGCTTGTGCTGGATGTAAGGAACATCCGTAATTCTCATGGGAGTCTGTCCCCTTAGACTCCGCATGATCTTTACCGCTCGTTTCGCCGCGGAATATTCTGCGCCGTTCGCTTTAAGATATTCGGCAATGATCATTTTGGACTCTGGATCAAGATCAATCTCTTCTCCGAAATGGTCATCGAGTCTAGCCAGGATTTTTTCCCATGAACCGGAAGGCAGCAACTCGGGTTGATAGGCGAAATGGCAAGCTCCACACTCTTCTTGGTAAGTGGGGTTATTTACGGGATTCAGATAACGTTTACTATAATGCTTCGAATATTTACGATCATCATCATTGTCGTCATCATCGTCATCGTCATCATCCCAATCGAATATCTTTTGATACCATCTCTTTTCTTTGTGTTCGTCATGATCGGCCCAAGCAAAATCGAAAGTGGCATTTGTTAATAGTAGAAGTGCCACAAGAAAAAAACCCGAGTTTCGGACCTTATTCATATGGAAGCCTCTCATTACTATTTCATCATCACCCAGCCTAATAAGAGCACTACAAACCAGGCACAGGACAAGCCCCACAGAACTTTTTTCCACCGATTTGCAAAGTATCTCTTGGTGGACTGTACCACCCATGTCCAATTCAACCAAATATGTAAGACTAGAAGCACTAGCAGGGACAGCGAAAGGTAGAGGTGAAAATCACCCCAATCATGCCGGTGTAATCCGAGGAAATATTTTTCTGCATGAGGCCTCTTCCCTGCAGGGATAACGAAAGCGAGAAGTAATCCGATAGCAGCAATGGAAGAAATATTAACAAAAAGCAAGGAATCAAGTAAGTACTTCCAATCATTTCTTTTCATGTGTAATCCTTTGGAGTTATAGATGTAATCCAGCTTGCCAGTTTTTATAGCATATGTCCAGTGAGGCCAAGAGATATTTCTACGGAAAACATTTCTCATTGCCATGCTTGAAAGAGGCGAGAAGGTGCGACCCTGAAGCTTTGCTTGGAGGATAACAGAGGAGTTTGACGTGAACTGTATAGCTCAAAGGGAAGAGCCCGAGTTTAGATAATATTGAATGTAAACTGAGTTCGACCACCGCCAGAGTGTAGATCCCTTAATTCTCACTTTCGGCTTCTAGAGCTTCGGCACAAAATGCTGGGGTAAAACTCTCTAGGTAGGGACTAAACATATCTTGCCAATACCTAAACATTCCCTGTTTTGCAGATATGAAAAGGAGATCGAAACCAAGGGGATGTGGATTTAAGAATCGAGGAATTAAGGAATTCAAATTTTAGACAGTTATGCCTTTGAGTGGGACTTTTTGACCTCAGAAGGTAAGTTGTGCTACCGTTGAGCCGCTGATTTTACTCACTGACTATCTAACTAGTTTAAATAATAGTTAAAAATATGGCCAGCTTGGAAGAAAAGCTCATTCAAGACATTAAAGCCGGAAATAGTGTCTCTCTGGAGAGAGGTCTATTAATAATCTCCGGGTTGAAGACTGAAGGAGAGATTGAGACATACACCCAAAAACTGGATCAGATTTATCATGGGTTTATTGAAAAGCTGACATCAAAGAGTCCCGTAAGTCTGGCCACATTGAGGGAATATATGACAGCCTCCCTGGCTCGATCGCTGTTTGAACACCTCTGGAACACAAAACCCAGAAGGTGCGACGGCAATTTTCTTCTGACGGATGTAATTGACGCTCAACTAAATCCTGATGTCAATCGAAAGGTGGGTTCATGTGTTGGCTTGACGGCTCTCTTTACCGTATTAGGCTTAAGGGAAGGTCTGAATCTCACAATACTGGTGAGTGACAGTCATATGGTAAATAGATTGAGAGCTGATGACACAATCTATAATATCGACAACACAGACCCGCTTGGTTTCGATTACAGTTTAGATGAAAAGGATTTTTTGGAATATCCATCTATTTTGCTTCTCGCGAATGTATTGAATAGCCGTGGTATGGCCCGGGAGACGCTTGAGAATTTCGAGCAAGCAATAGCGGACTACAACAAAGCAATTGAAATAAATCCGGAATATGGTAACGCTTACAATAACCGCGGAAACATAAAGGCTAAACAGGCCGACTACAAAGGGGCAATAAAGGACTACAATAAGGCCATCGAGTTGAATTCACAATTTGTTGAAGCCTATTGCAACCGTGGAATAGCTAGGGAAAATCTGGGCGATCACTCCAAGGCATTGGAAGATTTTGACAGGGCAATCGAGCTAAATCCAGAGTATATTGATGGTTATCTGAGGCGTGCAATGCTGAGGCAGGATTCAGGAGATTGCGCTGGAGCGATAAGGGACTTTGACAAGGTGATTGAAATAGAGCCTGAATCCAAAGAGAGAATCATTGTCTATAAGGAGCATGCTGTGCGTCTGCAGAAAGGCGCGGGAACCTGAACGGTTTGGTCTTTGTATGGAATGACCATGCTGAGGGTGTCTCGTCTTCCTTTCCCTGCGGTCACTCCAAGCGTTACTCACTTCCGGTAAAAAACACTCCCCTTGGCGTGATCTTAAAAGCCAAATTTAGCACCGAATTCTTTCATCCATTCATCGATTTCTTCGGCAAAATGATCCAAAAACTTACCAGCCTTGTCTCCTTCGGACTTCATGAGCTTGTCCGCTACATTCGATGCTTTTGCATAGACTTCTTCAAAAGTTGAGTCGTCTAGCCCACTTATTTCCTTCGCGTCCTCTTTGGAAATATGGCCGGCGTGGGAAAAGACAGATGCGAAGACTCCAGTCATTTTTTTTACCTTCTCTTTAGCCATAAGAACCTCCCATTGAGCATTTTTTCCGGCGGCGTGATAGCAACTCGCGATGTAAAAAGATCACCTAAAATAAAGCTCTTTGATTTTTAAGTCAAGCTGACGCAGCACCCCACATACGCATTTAAAAATCCCAAATCTTAAAAACCAAATATAAGGTTTCAGGTGTCAGGTTTCAGGTGTCAGGAAAAACAAGCAGAAAAGCTGAAACCTTTGTCATTTGAGGTGAACTAACGGTCAGGACCTAAATAGAGCTCCACCAACCTCTGCCAGTCGTCCTTGGTTATGATCTTAAGCAAGGCCCTGTTAAGCGGTTCACGGAGCGGGCTGCCAGATGGCACTGCCATGCTCACGTAGTAATGATCGAAGGTGCCGGCCAGAACACGCACTCGGCCGGGAAACTCGGTTTTTGCAAGGTCCTTCAATACTGACTCATTGAAAACGAAGGCATCGATTTTTTTATCAACGGTCGCCTGCAGACCATCCTGTACATTCTCATAGGACAGAACTGCAATGCCGCGCTTAGCGAGAAAGTCAAAGCTTTGCGTTTGGGCCAGGGAGCCGACACGAACATCATGCAGATCGCTCAGGCCACGGACCTTGCCTCTCAACTCAACAACGGTGAACGACGTAGTGATGGCGGCTGTGAAGCTGGCTATCAGGATAATCGAGGCGAACATCCAGATAAGCGCAACCAGGCGCCCGCCGACGGTCTTCGGCGCTTTGTCTCCGTAGCCCACGGTGGTCAGGGTTACCATAGCCCACCAGATGCCATGCCCAACTCCTCTCACTGTTCCACCGCCGAACATTTGAGGGTTTCGGCGTCTCTCGAATAGCCACACGCATGCGCCGGCTGTCAACGACAACAGGATCAGGAGACCAAGCACCGGCAGCAGATTCAATGAAACAAGGTGTCCGGCAAAGCGGAGCCAGCTGTGCTCAGTGGCTTCTGCCGGTACCGCTATGGCCGATCCCGACCTGAGGTAGGCATGGCTTAAGTCCATACTAATTTCGCGTTGCTCTGTGACAGCCAATGCGAGTATCACATCAACTTTGCCTTTTGTAACTACATCCCGCACCTGTTCGAAGCTGTATTCTCGTAGCTCGAATTCGACGCCCAGCTCTTGAGCAACCGCTTGCCAGAGTTCGATGCTGAGACCCTCCCAGCGCCCATCCGGCGTCTTCATGGAGAACGGCGGCACATCAACAACTCCCACTAGCAGTTTGTCTGGCACACCTTTATCGTCCTGTGCCAAGGCTTTGACAGAAAGCAACGTAACAATCAAGAGCATTACGATTCCAGCAATCTTAGCGATGCCCATCTTACGATTCTGCCACACGATGTTCATCTTCTATCCCAGATCTAATATCCAGTAGCCATTAGTTAGGTGTCAGGTAAAAGAAACAGAGAATTCAGTAGCCAGTAGTCAGAATCCAGCGGGGCATAAGGAGCAAGGCTCAGGGCGCAAGGAAAAGATTTTGTCTTCTACTGCCTTGAGCCTTCCGCCTTGTGCCGTACGCCCTTCATCAATCCGCAATCTAGTGTCTACTCAACCCAATGAAGCACATTGCGGATGATAGACCACCGGGGCTCCTTTTGGGTAACGCCCTGACCGAGGATCCAATAGTTATATATTTTCTCGATGGTATTATCTTTCCTTTTCAGGTCTATCCAGCGGTTTAGAAAAGCTGCCATTTCATTGTCGCCAAGAGCCACCGCATAGCCCAATGGCAAGAGTGATAGTGCTGGTTTGGGAACCACCACCTGGTACTCAGGATACAGCAGTGTCCAGGCAGAACCAACTTCGGCGCTGGTGACCAGGGCGTCCACGTTGCCTGTGTTATCTTCGAAAAAGTCACGATACGATTCGAGCTGGATCACCTTTGCCAGAGGTAAAGTTTCTTTGGCTCTGTTGGAGTAGTATTCGTGCCCCCCTCGAACCCCGAAGGTCAAAGCACGACCACGGGTGCCCATGATTTTTTCTACGGTGGCAAATTCTTCTCTGCGGTTATCCTTGACTACAAGAGCAAAGGTTACATCCAGATAAGGATCTGAAAAGCTCATGGTTTCCAACCGCTGGGTATACATGGGAACACCAGCCATGATGACATCGAAGTGGTCACCATTGAGTTGCTTGGCCATAGTATCAACCTCAAAGGGAATGAACTCGAGAGAGACCCCGAGTTCTTTGGCCAGCTTGTGAGCCATCTCCACGTCGAAGCCCACCAGTTCGCCTTTATTGTTAAAAAAGGTGAACGGCAGCCTGTCGGGATTGTATCCCACGCGTAATACGCCACGCTCATGTATTCTCTGGAGATGTGATTTTTCTTTGTCAACAGCTACGAAAGCAGATGGTGGTGTTTTATGAACCACTACCTTCACCGGATTATTCAGCAGGTGCATGCCGGCGAGCACCTTGTCTTTGCTATAGGCATCTGTTGCAGAAAAACTCAAGACGAAGCGGGTACCACCTACCACTCCCACTGTGAGGAGTACGCTTAACAAAGCAAAACGGGAAATTTTTCTCCAGTTTATGGACAAAAAACCGGTAATGGCACAGGTGGCCAGCAAGGTAAAGGTGAGCAGATTCATGCCGGCCAATAAAGTGGCAAACCGTCTGTTGACAATTCCCGTGAGGATGAAGAGTTGATAAAGGTCCGAGGGTATCTGCATGCTGTCTAGCAGGAAAGGAATAGCCATGTCGGTACTGGCAAAGAGGCTGGAGACCCCAACGAGCGACAAATACGGGTAATCGGTTACTGACAAGGCGTTACCGGTGAACCAGGCACAAAAGAGGATAAACAGTAAGGTAAGGAGTTTGCCGGTCGTGGGAAAATTGAAAGAAACGGGAACAATGATATCCACGAATGAAGCAGTATCCTTGTGTTCCTGCTTGTACTGTTCAAACAAGTCATTACAGTTTTGAATCAGGATGGGCAGGATGATAAAGAGCTTGCCGGTGGCAAAACCGGTAACAAGGGCATCTTTGGATATGCCAACGACATCCTTGTAGGTAAAAGGGGTCAGGGCCGCCACCAGCATGGGCAGCACCCAGAAGGTCAAAATCAATACCGCCACAATGAAGGTAACGAAATAGACCTGCACTCGACCAATCTCTTCTAAGGTCATGGTGCCGGCTGCACTGGCGGCGATGGCGAACACACCGATGGGTGTGAGGTAGACCACAAAGTTGGCTACCCGGCTGAGCGCTGTTGCCAGGATGGAAAGATCACCGATGAGGTTGTGTTTTTCTTTGATGCCAATCAGGCCGATGCCCACTGCAATACTGAACAAAACACTGGCAGGGATGACGTTATTTGCCAGGGAACTGAATGGATTCGAGGGAATGAATAGTTCGAGAAAGTCTACCTGCTCTTTTGCTTTGACCAGGCTGGTACTGAAAAAGGAGGCGGTTTCCACACTGGGAAATGCCAGGGGCATCAAAAAGATGACGGCAAGGGCAATACCCCAGAACACAAGGAGGAGAGAACCTGCCTTGATTGCCAGTACTTTCGCCTCTTGGTACGACAGACGACCGATGCCGACAATGAGCGATACCACAATATAGGGCAATATGGACATCTGCAGGAGTTTAATGAACGCATCGCCGAATATCTTCAGCCCACTGCAATATTCACCAAAGAAGAGGCCGCATAAAATCCCCAGCATAAAGCCGAGAAGAATGCTCCCCGAGAGGCCCAAGCGAAATCGTTTCTTGGTTTCTGTAGCCATATCTGGCTTCTATTACTCCCTATTTCAAATAAGAAATAGACGCAGGATAGCAGTTAATCCATCTGGTGAAAAGCCTAAGGTATACATTTATAGGGTTTACACACCAGCAAATTATGAATATAGTCTGTGAACTGTCTTGATCACCTTATCCAAAGGAGAAAGAGATGAAAAAGAGCGCACTTCGGTTTGGATTATTATTCATTCTTTTATTCGTATTCATTTTGTCTTCCGCAGGTTGCGCCAGCCGGGGCAAGGTCGAGGAGCGCCAGCTGCAGTTCAAGAAAGCCCCCTCTCCCAGTGTCAAAGGTCAATTCCCCAACTGGCAGTTCACGCCGAAGGAGCTGGAGACCACGATATACCAGAGAGCGAAGGAAGGGAAATTACCCGCCAAGGAGATGGAAAGGACGGCACGTGGTACCACCGGCGCCTTGGTCCTCATCAACCATGACACAGTGAGTGGCAAGGACATAAAGTGGAAGTTCAAGAAGAACGTCCCGGGCTGGGTTGACAGCTTCAACACCTCGCCGCGCAAAGAGCTTGCTGCTTATCAGATTCAGAAGCTTTTTCTGGACCCCGAGGACTACGTGGTGCCCACATGCCTAGCGTTCTGCATACCCCGTGATAGGTTTATGGAGAGGGGTGGGTACGCTGCTGCAACCCTAGAGGGAACAGATTGCGTTCTGGGCCTTGCTTCCATTTGGATGGAGAACGTCACAGTTCCCGACACATTGTACGATGAATCGCGCTTTCTAAAGGATCCCACCTACGCCTACTTTATGTCCAACTTTAACCTTCTCACCTACCTGATCGAACACCGCGATGCCCGGGTGGGACAATTCCTGGTGTCAAAGGACGACAAGCGGCGCCAGGTCTTCTCCATTGACAACGGTATTTCCTTTGGTTTTTGGCCGTACAATTTCTTCATTCAGCAATGGGAAAATATTTATGTGCCGGCGCTGCGCCAGGATTCCATCGAGCGCTTGCGCACCATACAGCGGCAGGACCTGGATTTCCTGGGCGTGGTAACCCAGCTTGAATTAGACGACAAAGGAATTCTGCGACCGAAACCGGTGGGGAAAAACCTGGACCCCAAAGAGGGTGCCAAGTACATAGATGGCACGGTGCAATACGGTCTGTCAAAATCGGAGATCGATGCTGTTTGGGACCGTATCCAGAATGTAATTGCCGAAGTGGACGCCGGCACCATCCAAGTTTTCTAGACGAGGGGCTCAGAGAATGAAACGGGAGAGTCCCCTCAAGGCCATCTTCGATATCCGGAAGTCCGAGCTGCCCCTCGCCCTTTTGATGTTCAGCTATTTTTTTCTGGTCATCACCAGTTTTTGGATTCTCAAGCCCATTAAGAAGTCGCTTTTCATTGAGTTCTACGATAAAGGCGGTTTCGACCTCTTTGCCTGGCACATGACCGGCCCCCAGGCGGAACTGCTCGCCAAAGTGCTCAACATGGTGGTGGCCTTTGTGGCCGTGGTTGTGTTCACCTGGCTGGCCCGCCGTTTCCGGCGGCAGCAGCTTTCCTTCATCTTCACCGGCTTTTTTCTGGCCAGCTACGTTGCCTACAGCTTTATAATAGAGAAACCCCAGAGCATTACGGTCTGGAGCTTCTATCTCTTCGGGGATATTTTTTCCACCCTGATGGTGGCCACCTTTTTCGCCTTCCTCAACGACAGCGTGACCCCTGACGCGGCCAAACGCCTCTACGGTCTGGTGGGGTTGGGAGGAGTCGTTGGCGGGGTCTTCGGTACTTCAACCGTCAGGGTACTGATCGCCAGAATCAATACGGTGGACTGGCTCTGGATCGCCTTTGGTCTGGGCCTCGTGATCCTTGCTGTGGCCATGGGAGCTGGTCACCTGGTGGATCGAAACCCGCCCCCTGAGCCCGAGCCTGAAATCTCCGAGCCGGAACCGCAAAGAGAGTCCAATCCAGCCATAGAGGGGGCACGGTTGGTATTCAGCTCACCA
>JBFFBS010000104.1:0-12335 GCA_041560295.1 Syntrophobacteria bacterium
AATCAGAAACAACTGGATGATCTGCATAGGGGAGGGCTGCTGCACGATCTTGGCAAGATCGGAATTCCGCCGGAGATCCTTGATAAGGCCGGTAAATTGTCCGATGAGGAATATCAACAGATGCGTGAGCACGTGCGCATTGGGGCGAGAATCCTGGAACCAATTGAGGCCTACGCCGGAATTATACCAGTGGTGTTGCATCATCATGAATATTATGATGGTTCGGGATACCCCGACAATCTCTCCGGAGAGGATATTGATTTGGGGGCTCGCATATTTACGGTGGCCGACCACTACGACGCTCTCATTTCAGACCGGCCGTATCGTGAAGGATTGCCTCGGGAGACCGTCATTGGTTTTATAAAAGAGGACTCCGGTACCAAGTTCGATCCCAAGGTGGTAGAGGCCTTCCTGGAGGTGATGGCCCAGGAAGAGAGAGAAGTGGTATCGAATTAGCGGGCGAAAAAAACAATATTTTTTTTGATGGAAAATTCCCTACAGTCCCTGCACTGGGACCACAGGGAATTTTCAGTTTGAGGTGGTATTGTTCTTTGACGGGATGTATATTAGCTAAACCCTGATGTTGCAACCCAAACCGGTAAAAGTCGCTATGCGTGGGCTTGGGCATGAAGCATTAGGGTTAATTTACAGCTCGATCCACGCGATTGGGAGACGCGAGTGAAATCAAAGAGCACCTTCATAGCGTTCGCGATTCTCATTCTATTTTTCGGGGCGCAATGTCAGAAGGAATCCACGGTTCCCGAGGAGTTAATCGGGGTTTGGGTGACAGATGACCCAAGATACGTGAACCATCCTTTTGAAATAAAAAAGGACACCCTTATTTTTGAACAGGGCCTGGGATTCTTTGACTTTGATGTCTTTCCCATCGGGAACCTGGAAAAGGTGGATAAAGATGAAAATACCTTGTACATCATCCACTATCTTCTTCCAGCAGGACGGAAGTTTGAGTTCTCTTTTTACTACGCCCCCACAGAAGGCGGCGTGATCAGATTCAAGAACCAACCTGAAATGAAGTGGACCAAGAAGAAATCTTAGATCGCAAACCTGCCTTGTGACACCCACCTTCACAATCAGTTCTGCTGGATTCCCTTTCGAGGAACCAGCCAAGGATCCCTGATTCCTCAGAAGACCACCCTCCTTTTTCCCCGCTTTCGCCAGAAAAGATCGGCATCGAGCCTTCTCTGTGGCCAAAAAACCAGTAATACTGTATATTACTGAATTCTAGACGCTTTTTTGCCGGCAGTTGATTCAAAATAGCAAACCTGGTCTTCAGGGCCAGGTCGGATCGCATAGAGCATAGAGCATGGCGCATAGCGTACAAGTATAGGAGGTTTTGAAATTGACAGTTTTTCGCTCTGCGCTCTGCGCTCTGCGTCATGAGCCGGATCCTTTGGGTCCGGATTCTTTATTGTTTTCTTCCTCTTCCAATGTATGCGTTGGTGCACTCTCGATCTACCGCGCTCTTATTGTTGGAGATTTGCCCTATGCTTACAGAAAAGCAAAAACTAGAGGTTCTGACCACTCTCGGTACTGAACTCAACCAGGTCAAAGACCTGGACATTCTCATGGAGCACATACTCACTGAGGCCCGGCGGGTTGTGAATGCTGATGCCGGTTCCATCTACATCCGTGACCGAGACGAATTACGTTTCACCTATACCCAGAATGCCACCCTGCAAAAGAGACTGCCTTCAGGGGAAAAGCTTATCTACAATATTTTTACCATTCCCGCAGACAAGAGTAGCATCGCAGGTTATTCTGCAATTACCGGTCAGGAGCTGAATATTCCGGATGTCTACACACTCGAAAGTACTGTCCCCTATCGCTTCGACAAGAGATTCGACGAGACTGCTGGCTATGAAACCCACTCGGTCCTGGCAGTTCCGTTGAAGACAGTTCGGGAAGACGTCATTGGTGTTCTTCAGGTTATCAATGCCCAGAACGAAGAGGGCAAGATCGTGCCGTTCTCGGAGGAAGACGCCAAGATGATGGTTCATTTTGCCAGTATGGCCACCATGGCCTTGGAAAGAGCACAGATGACCCGAACCCTCATCCTGAGGATGATCCGGATGGCAGAACTGCGAGACCCCAAAGAAACAGGCGCTCATGTCAACCGGGTTGGATCGTATTCCGTGGAGATATATGAAAGATGGGCCAGGGAAAATAGCATTCCTGCAAAAGAGATCCAAAACAAGCGCGATGTGCTGCGGATGGCCGCCATGCTCCATGATGTGGGCAAGGTTGCCATATCGGATCAGATTCTAAAGAAGCCAGCTCGTCTCACCGAGGAAGAATTTGACATCATGAAACAACACACATTTTTCGGGGCCAGACTTTTTATTGACAAAAAATCAGATTTCGATGAGGCAGCAGCAGAAGTTGCCCTAAGCCACCATGAGTGGTGGAATGGCAAGGGTTATCCTGGGCATGTGGATCTGGCGGCAACCGGGCCCGGACTGAGTTTCTCTGTGCAACAACTGCAACCGCGGGGGAGAAAAGGCGACGAGATTCCCCTTTTCGGCAGGATTGTAGCCATAGCTGACGTCTACGATGCTCTGGCCTCCAAAAGAGCGTACAAGGAGGCCTGGGACGAGGCCGATATCGTCAGAACCATGGAACAAGGTGCTGGGGAACAGTTCGATCCCGCGCTCATTGAGGTCTTTTTTTCCTCCCTGGAAGTGATGCGATCTATTCAACAACGCTATCCAGACAAAGAAGAGTAGAGTACTTTTCCCCTTTTCGTTGAGTCAACCCAGTGGACACCTGCGTGGCTGTCTGGCGAGACGGCGAAGTTATACGTTATTCGTTAATCGTTATACGGAGGTTTGCAAGGAACGTTGTCTCAGTGTCTACAGACACGGTTATAGTGTATGATCACCACTTATAACGTATAACGTATAACGTATAACCCTCTTGTGTTCACTACCTGGCGGTTTCCGCCCACTGCCTCTTTGTGGGGCACTATGCGCTCAGCTACCCGTGATCACTGCCTGCGGCAGTCCTCGCAGATGCCATCAAAGCGGACTTCGACTCTTTCGATCAATCCCGGAAAGGAGGAGCGCTCAAGGGGCTCCGTGTCCAAGCTAATATGTTCAGGGCGAAGGCATTCCATTTCTCCACATTCTACGCAATAGAAATGGGAGTGCGGCTGGTGGTTGGCATTTGGGGCCAACCCGTAGCGAAAAGAGCGGTCGCCGGCACTAATACGCTCAACCAATTTGTTTCCCACCAATAGGTCAAGAATCCGGTAAACAGTGACCCGGTTAACATCTCGGCCCTGGTTCAAGGCGGCAATAATCTCCTGCGCACTAATGGGATGGGGGCTGTTTCCGATAATTTCCAAGACACGCAATCGATTGGGAGTCTGCCCCAAACCACTATGTTCAATGAGGTTCACATAGTCACATTGATTGCACATAATCTCTTGCCTTTCTCAGGTCGGTTGTTCTGGTACCTGTGACAAATGGGACCCCACGTCATTACTGTGGACAAGTGGTTCCATGACCTGTCAAGCGGAAAAAAACCTTTTCGATTTCAGGATCTCAACCAAGAGTGAAATGAAAAAACAAACCCCCGCCACCATGATAATGGTAGCACCTGAAGTAAGATTGAAAGTGTAGGAAAGCCAGAGCCCAACCATAGTAAAGGAGCAGCTCAGCAGGAAAGAGAGGAACATCATCTTCTTGAGAGAGCCGGCGTATTTTTCGGCGATATATGGTGGAATGGTCAGGAGGGCAATGACCAGGATCAACCCCACAATTCTTATAATCATGACCACAGAGAGCGCTACCATTGCCAGGAGAAGAAAATAGAGGAATTTTACGCGGACGCCCCTGACTTGAGCAAAATCCTCGTCGTAGGAAAGTGCCAGGAAATCATTGTAAAAACAAGACACAGAAAGGAGAATCAAACCGTTCAGAACCAACATGAGCCAGAGATCGGTTGTTGGCACGGTAAGTATACTACCAAAGAGGAAGCTCATGAGGTCCACGTTATAGCCTGGTGCAAGATCCAAAAGAATCACACCGAGGGCCATCCCCACTGCCCAGAGCACACCAATGATGGTGTCGGCCCGATGTCTTGCTTTGAGCGTTACTGCCGCCATTACCATGGCAACGAGAAGGGCGAATCCCAAAGTTCCCGCCACGTATGGAATTCCCAAGAAGAAGGCCAGACCAATGCCACCATATGCGGCATGGGCAATACCACCGGAAAGAAAAACGATCCGGTTTACTACAATGAAGGTGCCGATCACCCCGCAAGCGATGCTGGTGAGAAGGCCAGCCAAAAGCGCATTTCTCATAAACTCAAACTGGAGAGCTTCAAGCATTTTATCTTATCCTCAGAAGTATGGAGGTTTCAGTATTCAGGTTTCAGCTTTTATGTTTTTTCCCTGACACCTGCTTGCCACGCCATAGCTCAACAGAGCGTAGGCGGGACACCTGACACCTAAAATCTTCAATCTTCGTCTTCGTGGATCTTCAGGACCCGGTGAGGCAAGCCGTGGGCAACGATATCCACTGGACAGCATTGATAGGCCAACTCGATCATCTCTTCCTTGATCTCTGCATGGTCATGGTGGAAAACCTGCTGATTTACGCAGGCAACAGATTTGACATGACTGGAAACAATACCTATGTCGTGGCTGACTACAATGATGGTTACCGTCTCGTTGAGTGCCTTGAGGATATCAAAAAGATCGGTCTGGTGTTTTGTGTCCACACTAGCCGTGGGCTCGTCCAAGAAGAGTACCTCAGGTTCATCCACCAACGCTCTAGCAATGAAGACCCTCTGCCGCTGCCCTCCAGAGAGCTCTCCGACGCGGCGATCTGCAAATTCCCCCATTTCCACTCTCTCCAGGGCCTGTTGGGCTGCCGTTCTGTCTTTTTGGGTGTATCGAGACCAGCCTAGGCCCGGCCGCAGCCTTCCCATGAGGACCACATCGAGCACTGATATTGGAAAACTCTGGTTGAAATGGAGGTGCTGGGGCATATAGCCGATGCGGTGAGAGCTCTCCCGCGGAGGTTCTCCAAAGACACGTATAGCACCGCGCTCGGGCTTCAAGAGGCCGAGCATCAGTTTGAGCAGCGTAGTCTTGCCGCCACCGTTGGGACCCAGAAGGGCGACGAAATCTCCCCCGCGAACAGTGAGATTTACGTCCTCAAGAACTGGAATTCCATTGTAGAAAAACCAAACATCTTTAACCTCTATAATTGGCTCATTCATGAAACACCTCACCTCAAAGCGGTACTGAGTTTGACTGCTACCTGGCGCACGTTTTCGGCCCAATTGGGGGCAAGTGGATCCACGACAATGATTTGCGCGCTTGTGGCTTGCGCGATTGTTTGAGCTGCTTGCCAGGAGAATTGAGGCTGGACAAAGATTACCTGGATACCCATTTTCTTGCCGTACTGAATCAGATACTTCAGTTCCGCAGGTTTGGGTTCCTTGCCTTCAATTTCAATGGGCACCTGCTCCAACTCGTATGCCTGAGCGAAGTAACCCCAGGAAGGATGGAACACCATGAATTCAGAATGGGCTGCGGTTGTCTGAAATAACCTTTTCAGTTCCAAATCAAGGTCTACGAGTTCCACGATGAAACTCTTATAGTTAGCCTGGTAGAGAGCTCGATGAGTTGGATCAAGAGTTTCTAGTCCATTCAGAATATTTCTGGCCTGCTGCATCACCAGCGGCGGAGAGAGCCACACATGGGGATCCTTTCCCAGGTGTTGGTCCTGCCCGCGTTCGGTCTCACCATAACGGTGTTTTGATTCTTGTTTATGTGCGTGGTGAGATTTCATGGCCCTCTTTTCGATGCCAACTTGGGTATAGACAATGTGCATCTTCGGGTTGGTGGCCATGATCTTTGGAAGCCACGTTTTTTCGAAGGGCACGCCGACGGCAAAATAAATGTCGGCCCTTGCCAGGGCGACCATCTGCTTGGGCTTTGGTTCGTAGGTGGCTGGACTTGCTCCTGGTTGGACCATAACGGCAACTTCAACGGAATCTCCGCCGATTTTCTCGACGAAGTACTTCTGGGGCAAAATACTGACGAACACCTTGAGGGGACGGGCGCATGCAATCTGGGCTACAGACAAGATGAGAATCAACAGTCCAGAAATGACCACCTTTTTCACAGTGCTGTCACCTTGCCTCTGTTGTTACGACGGGCGCCTCAGGTTTAATTATAACTAAATTATGCAACTTAATTGCATCAGAGTCAAATGCTGGATTTTAGATTGCAGATTTTAAACTGCAGATTGCGGAATGTTGATGTGAGATGTGGGATGTGAGATTTTGGATTTTGAAATGTTTAAACTCTATGCTCCATGCCCCATGCTCTATGCCTTTAGGGTTCACGCTTCCAGACCTCATTTGCTGAGACCGGATCGTAAATGCGGTGTACTCCGTAGACCATCACGGTGGGGGAGAAGCGATGCTCGTCAGCCTCATGAAAAAGTCGGTCTACAGTCATGAGTGTGCCGACAAGGGCCCCGTGTTTCTGATACGCCTCTTTACTATAGGCAGCGCACGTGGGGTAGCTTGGGCAGCGGTCGCCATCAACCGGGGAGATTACTTCTGAAAAAAAAGTGAGAAGAGAGGCGAAAAAACCGGAAGTTATAGAACCATTGGCACGGTCATTGTGCTTGTGGGCAGAAGACCGGTGAACCGGACTATCCCAGGGTCCATTCATTGGGTCCTCTGCCGCCAAAACTGGCGGTGCTTTGGCAAACAAAGCCACCAGCATAAGCAGCATCAGCCAGCAACCAAGTGAACCCAATCTTTTCATTGAAAATGCTCCAGCGAGCGCATTCCCCGTAGTCCGCCTGAGGCGGACGGGGTTAGCGAGCGCACTACAATAAAGTGGAATCACTTCCTTACATTTCGCAGATTCCCTGTCCCGCCTTGGCGGGACTGCAGGGAGCTTCAATTCTCCCAACCAGAGACAGAAACTACATATCCAGGCTACCAGCAATGCTAACTTAATTCTTTATTGTGAGCAACTTCCTTTCCCAACTGCAAAAAAAAAGGATTGGTAACCGCTCAGCTGGTTTCCAGTGAAACCCCTGCTTTCCGAAGCAGCAGATTCCAGTCTTCGTCAACCATCTCCTGAATAGAGTCAAGATCTTCCTCGGTCAGGTGTTTGAATCGTCCTTGAAGCCGGAAGTACTCGTTCACCAGATAACCCTTTGGGGTGTAATTGATGGTGTAGCGGAGACCGTCTTCGACTTCGTAGAGGGGAAAGATGGTCGTCTGCACGGCCATCCGCGCAATCTTGACGGACATGTCAGAAGGCATACCCCAACCAGTTGGACAGCTTGAAAAAATGTGAAGAAATCTGGATCCGGCCATGTCTTTGGCCTTCTTTGCTTTACGCATCAGGTCTTCCGGGAAGGCAATGCTGGCGGTGGCCGCATAAGGAATACGGTGTGCAACCAGGGCTTCTACAATGTTCTTCTTGCGCAACCTTTTCCAGTGCTGGCCGGGGGTGGTGGTAGTCCAGGCACCATAGGGGGTAGAGGAACTCCGTTGCACCCCAGTATTCATGTAGGCTTCATTGTCATAGCATACGTAAATGAAATTTTCGTTGCGTTCAACGGCTCCACTTAAGGCCTGGAAACCAATGTCGAAGGTGCCGCCATCTCCGGCCCAGGTTACCACCGTGGTCTCCGTATCTCCTTTAATGTCATGAGCCGCCCGGACGCCACTGGCCACAGCACCCCCTGTTTCAAAGGCGGAATGAAGCACCGGTATCTTCAAAGTCGACTGGGGATAAGGGCCGGCAATAATGGACCAGCAGCAGGCTGGAATGATCATAATCGTTTTCTCGCCAAGGGCTTTGAGAAGAAACCGCATGGCAAGAGCAGCGCCGCAACCGGGGCAGCCGACATGTCCTGAACACATGTGTTCGCGATTAAGATTGTCCAACTGCATGATCCACCTCACGAAGTCCCACCCACGAGCTCTCATTTTCGGGAGCCGTACTCTTCTTGGTGAGCCAATAGATTTCCTCGATAACCTCCGTGGTGATATCCCGGCCGCCCAGCCCGGCAACATAGCCATAGACTGGGGGATGTCCGGAAAAATTGCACAAGGCTGCCTTCACTTCCTGGGCAAAAATGCCGCTGGCGCCGAAGGAAAAATTACGGTCAATGACGGCAACTTTGCTGGCGGGTTTAATGATTTCCCGGAGCATATTCACCGGAAAGGGACGAAAGAGCTTAATCTTGAGAAGTCCAACTTTTTCACCTTTATCCCGAAGCTCTGCCACAACCTGCCGGCTTGTGCTGGTCACTGTCCCGGTAGTAATCAAAATGATCTCTGCATCATCGCATTGGATTGCTTCCACCGCTCCGTGACGCCGACCCAAAATACTTTCGAACTCCTCTTCCATCTGCTCAAAGAAGGTGAAGGCCTCCTCCATGGCCATTTGAATGCTATGGCGCATTTCCATGTAAATGTTTGGAGGGGCCAATTGGTTAAAGGCACAGGGATTTTCCAGATCCAGTTGAAACCTGGGTTTGTAGGGCGGCAAGAACCTGTCCACGAATTTCTGCTCGGGGACATCCACAGGTTCATAGGTGTGGGAGAGAAAAAATGCGTCCAGGTTCACCATGACTGGTAAATTTACCCATTCTGCCAACCTGAAGGCCTGGATGGTGGTATCCAATACCTCCTGACCGTTTTCGCAGTAAAACTGGACCCAACCCGTGTCACGCTGGGCCAGGCTGTCAGTCTGGTCGGCCCAGATGTTCCAGCCGGGAGCCATAGCCCGATTCACTTGCGCCATGACAATAGGAAGTCTGGCTCCCGAGGCCCAGTGAAGGAGCTCGTGCATCAAAGCGAGTCCCTGGGAAGAGGTGGCGGTAAATGTCCTTACCCCGCTGCTGGCGGCACCAATCAGGGCAGCCATGGCTGAATGTTCACTCTCGACCCGAAGAAATCGGGCGTCCAGGGTGCCGTTGGCACAGTACTCTGACAATTGCTCGACTATGTGAGTCTGAGGGGTTATGGGGTAAGCGGAGATCACCTGAGCCCTGGCCAAGCGTACCGCTTCCGAGACAGCATGGCTTCCCTCTAAGACGTGTCGCATAGGAGTTCCTCCTCCAAAATCATGGCATTACGGGGGCATTCCACCACGCAAAGTCCGCAGCCCTTACAGTAGTCGTAATTGATATGACGGCCACGGGGGTTGTTATCACGAATCACCGCGATCTCAGGACAGAAAAGTTGACAGTTGTCACACTGGTTGCACAGGCCACAGTTGAAGCAGCGTTCAGCTTCTCGTATGGCCAGACTGGCACCAATTTTAAGATTGATTTCTGCAAAAGACTGGAGCCGTTCCTCACGCAAGAGGCGGGGCTGGGTCATCATGGGCGCGAACTGGAAATAGTCAGTATTGAGGTCCAGGTAGCGGACGATTCTCTGGTTGCGTAGAGACCGCGGGCCACCCATATAGGTCTCTAATGATATTGCCGGGCCCTCACCCACCAGACAAGTCTGGAGCCTGGGCCGGACCGCATCCAGCCCTTCATGAAAGAGAATATCCAAGGCGATGGCTGCTTGTTTCCCGGAGGCGACAGCATGTGCCACACTCTTGATGTCAGCCGCCAGGTCGCCTCCGTAGACCAGGGTGGGTTCCCGGCTTTTGTGGAGAAGGACACAGTTGCTCAAGCGCAGCATGCCTCTTGTTTTCTTGGGCGGGTCGTACCACGTTTCACCAGCCTCAGCACCGATGGCTTTGAACAGATGTTGGACACGAATCTCCTTCTTTTTGTTGGAGTCAGGTTTGACGCGGGCTCTTCTCTGTCCGTCTTTTTCAATTACTTGCATGTGCTGCAGGGTTACGACAAAGTCCCCATCCTGCGGTGCAATTTTCACGGGGGCTTGCAGTTCCCAAAGCTCCACTCCTTCTTCCAGCGCCATTTCCACCTCCTCAGCGAAGGCGGGCATATCCTGGCGACGGCGGCGATAAATAAGAATAACTTTGGCACCGAAGCGGGCCGCAGAACGGGCTGTATCCACGGCGGTATTACCACCACCAATAACTGCCGCGGTGCCCTCCATGGCTGAAACTTCACCTCGGCGGATTTCAGCCAAAAATTGCAGACCATTTTTCACCCCAGCCAGATCCTCGCCAGAAATTTTAAGGGGAAGGCTGCGGGAATGCCCACAGCCGAGGAAAATGGCGTCATATTCGGACTTTCCACCTCGCCAGAACTCCTGCGAGATGGACTTGCCACAGTGAATCTGAACTCCGAGCTCACGGATCTGAGCAACCTCTTGATTCAGGGTGGAGATTGGTAGTCGATATAAAGGGATACCCCACCGGAGCACACCACCAGGCTCGGGCAGCGCTTCGAAGATGTCCGCCTGATAGCCCAGGAGGGTGAGAAAATAGCCGGCTGCAAGACCACTGGGGCCTGAACCTACTACTGCGATTTTCTGTTTCTTTGACTCCAGCTTTTGCAGCGAAGGTTGTAGTTCATAGCGACTGGCGGTATCTGCAAGGAAGCGCTCCAGGGTGTGAATCGCAACAGGCTCATCAAATTCCCTTCGATTACACTGCTGTTCACAGGGGTGGTAGCAGACGCGCCCACAGACGCCGGGGAATGGGTTTTCCATCAAGACAGTCTCCCAGGCCTCCTTGAAGGATCCCTGTGCCGTCAGCATTTCAACCCGCCCGATATCCTCACCAGCAGGGCAGGCCGCACTACAGGGAGAGGTTTTTTCCTCGTACTGAGGTCGAAGAAACCGCCACGATCCCGTCTTGTTCCCTTCAGTGGTGAGATAGGAACAGGGAATCAGTAAAGGAGTAGGGTTTGTAGGAGCCTGTTGTGTAGCCATCCTCGTTTATCCTTGCTTTAATCCATTCTTCAGGAAAAAATCTTTAAAATTTCTAATTTCGAAATTCGAATTTCGAATTTACAAACCACCCTAAGTTTGAACCTACAAAGTTGATAGTTTCACCTCTCCACGGGTTATAAAGTCAGCACCTCCTTATATGCAGTTTCAGCAGCCTTTATATTAGGCTTTGGCTGACGGGGGATCTCCTCCCGTATGGCCTCCGAGATGGCGACCATGCTCGGTATGCCCAAGACGCGAGCCAGACTTCCCATCACTGCCGTGTTGACAATGGGCTGGGTGCGGGTTCCCAGGCGATTTTTCAAGGCGATATGAGTGGCGTCAACAATGGCGAGGCTGTAATCGGAGAATGCGTCCAGGTTGGCCGGAGGAGATGGCCTGTTGAGCAAGATCCAACCACCTTTTTTTAGACCTACGGTGACATCGATGGATTCCAACAGGGTTTGATCTAAGACAACCACATGATCGGGGGTGTAGACGTTGGTTCTTATAAGGATCTCATTTTGGTCGAGTCTTAGGTAGGCCTCAACAGGAGCTCCTCGACGTTCAACCCCAAAGAGTGGAAAACTCTGCACGTGGTAGCCGTCCCGGAAAAAGGCCTTTGCCAGTAGAATGGTGGCCATGACCGTGCCTTGGCCACCGCGCCCATGGAAGCGTATTTCCACCATGCTTGCCTCGTCCTCCTGTCCGGACTTCACAAGGCCTAGCCCGGATGTTTCATGAATTACTTGCTGCGACCACGGATATGGATGCCCTGCCGGGCGTCCTCGGGTGTCGGCCCCTGCGACGTACCGTTCAGGTACGCCTCGAAACCAACACCCTGCGGTTGCCCGGTGGCACACCCACCTTCGTGGTCTCGCGGCAGCAATTCATGAAACATCCGGGCTAGAGGAGCGCAGCCTGAAGGGCAAAAATATAACGACTGCTAGTGTTTGTTTCCCTCCTTTCGTGTGATTTGCAAAACCCATACCCCAATGACAAATAACTGGAATCTAGAAAGCCTGGTCCCCAAAGCGAGGTCAGAGATGCATGGCTTTAATGGAGGTTTCAGCTACTATTTTTCTTTTCGCTGACACCTGACACCTGAATCCTCAACCGCTCCAGACCACCACAATAGCTCTCGCTGCTTTTTCCCCCAAGCAACGAAAGCTGTGACTGAGCTCTGATTCAAAATAAATGCTGTCTCCGGACTCAAGCACCTCCACCCGGTCCACGCTGCGAAACTCGAGCTTGCCCTCAAGAACATGCAGGAATTCCTCTCCATCATGGTTCATGAAGACCATCTCACTGGTATCCTGCACAGGAAATTCCACTAAGAATGGTTCCATTTGCTTGTTGGTCTTCTTGGTCTCTAGGGCCTCATACACATAATTGACCTCACCTTTGCGGTGGTGGGGCCGCTTTTCTACTCGAATCCGTTCCTTGTGTCGTGTGATGGCAATTTTGTC
>JBFFBS010000105.1:0-12313 GCA_041560295.1 Syntrophobacteria bacterium
TCTTCCTGGTAGAATCGTTGGCAGTAGTCCAGAAATTCCTCACTCGTCTGAGAGGAAACATTACCGTACAAATTCTGAATGAATACTCTGGCTAGTTTTACCTTGGTCTCTGAAAAAACCGATCTTTCGCTCTTGAGTATTTTCCAGTACTCGATCCCTGAACAGAGTATGAAGCGAATAAAATAATCGTATGAGTCATTCCCAGGTGGCAAGAGTCGGAAGTATTCAATTGCTCCAGGTATATCGTTCTTCAGAACGTCGAAACACATTCTATTCAAAATCTTCACGTTGTCTTTCTCTTTTTCGAAATAGCTCTGGGGCCAAAAAGATCTTTTCTTGCTAATCTTATCTTCCACGAAATCTCGTATTATATTGAGTTTCTGCTGAAATAATCCAAAAGAGACAGCATGAACTGAAAGTCTTGCGAAGATTTCGTTTGAAACATTACTGCCCTTTAGCATCAGAAGGTTTGTCAGATAGAGGCCCACAGTACCGGCTACATAGTAGCAGTACTCATTGAGGTCATGGTGAGTTTTGATGGGTTTTTTCAGGAACGTGCACATTCCCTTGGCCATTTCGCCAGTCCATCTCCGTGCCAACTCCTTCTCTTCGCTTGGTAAGGTTTTGTAAAGACGTATGGTGGCTTCGTAGTTTTTGAAAACGAAAGCCTCCTCTTCGGGAGTAACCTCGAGCATACGGTTTTGCACTGCAGACGAATAGCTATCTCGCTCTAGGTATGTACAAAAGGTCATAATCAGATCAATCTTTTCATCTGCTTCCAAACCTGTTGCGTCTTCAATGGTATCAATTGTCTTGTTCAGATTATATTCAACCATGACAGGGACCCTAAACCGATCGTCGAGGTTCAGGATGGGGAGGGAAAAACTACGGGATTGATTAATGAGAGACTGCTCGTTGGCTTTTACCCATTGTTCGAGCATGTGCTTGTCTACCTCTGTTGCGGAGCTCACATTGCTTTATGTCATCACTGGCTAATATATATGTTTTTTTTCGTCTGAATCAATAATTTTACCTCCTCAGCCCCTTGGATGGGTATACTGTGGCATATTTATCTCTTGCAGTCTTATCCGGAATTCTTGCTCTGAAACGCTACTCTTCCAATGACCCGTAATCGTAGCTGTAAACACCAAGCCAACGTACACTGCGATAATTACCACTCCCAGCTTTGCTGTGGACCAAAAATATTTCCTGATCCCTATGGTTTTCAGTTCCAGGGTATTTCTTCCCCCCGGACAGACCAAAGTGCAATCCATGCATCCATTGCACTCAGCACTGATGATCCGGTCCTTTCTGTCCACGGGCAGATGGTAGGGACACACTTCAGAACAAAGTTTACACTCTATACAGGTGTCGGAATTCCTCTGAATCCTTGTAGGACTGACTATGGCCAGCAATCCCGTTAACGCTCCGTACGGACACAAGTACCTGCACCAGAAGTTCCGGAAGACCAGGGAGGCAAGAACCAGAATGGCCAGAACCACAAATGTGGTAGTGGACATTCGGGTGAAAAAGAACAACATTTTTACATCGGACATCTTGTAATAAGGACTCCGGAGAAAAGCTAAAATGGCAAGCCGACTCATTGAAAAAATTGTCCAACCGAAAAACCCTAGAAGCAAATACTTCAGGCTCCGTAGCGGGAAATCCAGCCAACCTGGAATCCTATAGTTTCTGCCAAAAATCTTCCTCCCCAATTTCCATAACCACTCCGACAGGGTTCCCACTGGACAAAACCAGCCGCAGAAAGATTTTCTAAGGGTTAAGGAAATCAATCCGGCGAATCCTAAAATAACCATAGCCGCGGGGTGTACTGGATCCCATATACCAGTGAGCACAAACAACTTCCAACCCATAAGTGCCCCAATGGGAAGGAAGCCTTCAACACCGGCTGGTCTCGACACGGTAATAGCGCCATCACCGGACGCCTGCAGAAAATAGATGAAAAAATGGATTCCAATCCCAATGGTGACGAGAAATATGGTTAACTGGACGTAATTCCGCAAACCCCACGAGTATGGCTTTGCCTCTTGCAGAGTAGGTTTTGGAATATCGTACTCGTTTTTCCTCTCCGCTGTTTTTTCAACAGGTTCAACTAATGCAACTTTTGCAGTCATCTCAGATACTATGCCTCAAATGGGTGGCGCAATGGTGACCAAGACACGCATGTCGGTTTCAGCCCTGAGGCCATGGGGTTCACTAATTTCAGAGATCAAAACATCACCGGGCTGAGCAGGTATGGTTGTTTCATCCTCACCCAAGAACTCGCCGCTCCCCTCGAGCACGGCGATACTCAACTGGCCTTCAATATCATGAGAGTGGATGGGCAACTCCTGCCCGGCCTTGAAATTAAAGTTCAGAATCTTGAAGTAGGGAGAGTCATGTACGAGTAAGCGACTCAAGCCGCCGTCCTTGAAACTATTTTCCTGAAACATGCTTATTTTTTTCATGCTGTATTCACCCCCTTTTGACCGGTTCATTGGATAGAAACTAACTAGTGCTCATGCGAAAACCCCGCTTTTCGCATGAGAGCCATCAGCGATCAGTTTTCAGCTCTCAGCAAAAAACATTTAAAAACATACGTTAGGCTGATCCCGCCTCGGCGGGACTGAGTGCTGACAGCTTCATCCGGGAATCTCTGATTTCCGGATGGACACTAACTAAATTTTCTTTCTCTTTGAATTCACCAAAAGTTTAACCAGATCAAGTCCTATCTCCATTGACTTAGGTCAAAGCTGAAAAAAAAGGAGAAAATGTTGCCAGCATTACGAGAACCCAACCGCTTGCTCTAGGGGGCTTCAATCTGGTAAATTAAACTACTATTAATTTCACTGCCTCCTCCAGCTCTTGTCTATCAAGCCAACAAGTAAACCTGGAGAAATTCTACAGCCAGAAAGGAAAGATTTGAATTCGTCTTCAGACTCAAAGCAGATTTCCAGTAAGGAAATCTTGGCTCGGACAGGAATATCCAGAGCTACCCTCAATAACTATATCGGGCTGAACCTCATCCCCCCGCCCACCGTTCGCAAGCCGAAAGAGATTGGGGGCCCCACCAAGATAGGTTACTTCCCTGAGTGGGTTGTGGACAGAATAGATGAAGTTCGCCAGCTCAAAAGTGAAGGAATGCGAATGTCGCAGATTGTCATGCAATTCATGGATGAAGAAAAAAAAGATCTGCCCGCTGCGGTCGAATCGCAACCTGACTTGACTTATCAATGGTTCGAACAGATTCCTTTTCCCGCCGTTTTGGTGAATAGAAGTTGGGAAATCATCCGGTCAAATCATGCAGCCGAGAACCTGCTTCTAACGGGGCGAGTTCGCGGAATGGCTTCGGCGATAAAGAACAACTTTTTCGCTCCCTTCTGCATCAGGCAACTGATGAGTGGCTTTACAAACTGGGAGGACATTCTCACACCACACATTCGTCTGGCCAAAAGAAATCTCACCGAAGACTCTCTCGCCCAGATATACCGCGGCTCGGAATACCTCACGGAAGAGGAGGTAATGCGGTTATGGCGCGGAGCTGAGCCCCTAGACGATCGTCCTTTTCATCACCAAACACTGGTTTTCAAACATGTGGATGGTGAAAGCAGACACTGTACGCTTTTTTCCAGTGCTTTGCGTGAGGGGACCCTTTTAATGTACCTACCAATTCATATGCAACTGGACCGAATTATGGAGCAGTTGTTGGGTACAGTGGAACTCTCCAGAAAGGTGCTGTCTCGAGAAGGTCCATCCCTTATATCTCTGTGCATTTTAGCGGCCCGGCTGGAATCTGACCTCCACTTGCGCACCACCCTACCTCCAGCCGAATACCTCTATCTGATCAACCAGATTATCCTGACCTCACATCAATGCTTCAAAGATCACGGGGGTATCCCGGCACGTTCGTTTCAAGAAGGAGTTGTCGGTTTTTTTCTGGCCGCGGATGACTCACCTCAAGATTATCTCTTCCGGGCATTGGCGTGCAGTGACTCTCTGCAGAGGATGATCGGCGATCTCGACCGAAAATGGAAATACAAGCAAGCCTGGAGCAATACCTTGCGACTGAACATAGGTATTCACTGCGGCCATGAATGGGCGGGAACAGTACCGTCAGCGCTGGCATTTGAATTCACTGTGGTGGGTGACACCTTGATGGAGACAGTAAAGCTAAGTGAATTTTCGAAGAGGGGAGCTATTTGGGCCAGCAAAGAAGTGATTGAAAATTTGTCTCCTGCCGACCGGAAGCGGGTGGAATTTGGTATTCGGCTGGGAGTTTTTCAGGAACGATTTATAAGCCCGAATATCTACTCACCGGTAAAAGAACTCCTGAGCCGAGATGAATTAGAAGAGAGAGGGCTTCAACCAATAAGCAACCTGGCGGTTACGGAAGTTGTCGATGTCTTCCCATAGTTGCTGGGCCACAGGGTTTGCCGAGCTGTTATCCATAAACCACAGACCGGAGCGGCTCCGCAGAGTATTGCCAACTTTCAAACCGAGCGGAAGAAGAGCGAGAGCACACCCCATACTCGGTGTCCGTTCTCTCATTCGTCTTCTTCAGATGAACTCTCTTCCTGCTCATCATCCGATTCAGTAGGGACTTCCTCTTCAGCACCCTCAACCGCAGCCGGCTCAGCTGCTTCGCCACTCTCAAGAGCACCAAGTGCTTTTTGCAGCTCGTCCACTGCCTCCTGCAACAAAGTCTCTGCACCCCGAAACCAAATCAAATTGGGATTTGACTTATCAGTGTGAATTATTCCTGTGCAAGAGTCCCGCAGCACATAGAGCTTGGCTACTATGTTTTCCAAGCTGTCATAGAGTTCTCCCTGGTTGCTCATGCGCTACCCCCCTCCAGACCACGAAGTGCTTTCTGCAGCTCATCCACCGCTTCCTGCAACAGAGTCTCCGCGCCTTGAAACCAGATTAGATTGGTGTTGGACTCCTCCTTATGCATGACACCAGCACAAGAATCCCTGAGTACGTGGAGCTTGCCTAGAATGCCTTCCACATTGTCATAAACTTCACCTTGGTTGCTCATGCGCTACCCTCCTCCAGAGCACTGAGTGCTTTTTGCAGCTCATCAACTGCTTCCTTCAACATGGACTCCGCGCCTTGAAACCAGATTAGATTGGGGTTGGACTCTTCACGATGAATTACACCCGTACAAGAATCCCTGAGTACGTGGAGCTTGGCTAAAATATTCTCCACACTGTCATATACTCCACCATTTCCAGCCATCTTCTCACCTCCTCTGTTGTTTCGGTCTCAGCCTGCCTACACTCAGACTCGTCACTCAAGCAGTTCCTTTCAGCCTCTGGCAAAGGTTCATTGCTTCCTCTACCAAGTTACGAAGCTGAGCCAATTCAAAAGGTTTGACTATGAGAAAATCAATATTGGAATCACCATACTTTTCCTCATAGAATTCAACATCTAGCGTTGCCATCATCGCCACAGGCGTCAATTCATCTATCTCTCCGAGATCATCAACGAATCCTCGCACATCAAGATCGGGCAGATTTTGATCAAAAATTACCAGATTATATTTTCTTTCACCAAATTTTCTTAAACACTCATACTCATCACGGACGGCTGTAACATTGCAGCCTACCTTGGTGAGCATTTCTTTGATTAGCTCTCTTTCAGTCCTGTGTCTGTCCCATAGTAATATCTCTATCTTTTTGTCATTTGGCAAAGTTGTATCTCTTCCAGTCTCTACAGGATTAGGAGGATTAATCCAGCTTTCTCATCCTTCGCAGGCTGATATCCAGCAGGGTAAGACCATCGAAATCTACTGTCTTAAACTCGCGAAGGCTCCTAAGATCCTGTAATGTCATACTTAGCGCTTGTAATTGCTCTTTGATTATTTCCAGTTTGTTTCTTGTGACGCTATCTTCAATAGTGGACAATAGTAAATCAACGTGGCCAATAATGATCGTTAAGGGTTGACTGAACAGATGGGCCACCGTGGCCGCAGTGGTGAGAGCTCCTAGCAGCCTTTGATCTTCTATCTTTCCCCAGCCGTCTCGTCTATCCTCGCTGCTCCGTCTGTCAGTGGAACTCCGCCTGTCCTGCCCGGACCTTCTGTCTGTACCGCTCCGCCTGTCCTTTTTTTGCCGTCTATCTCCTTGAGTTCCAGAATCATCGGTCATTAGGTCACCCTGCTTGTATTTCCAGCTGTTACAGCAGAATATGTGCCAAACTCAAGGCAACACCTGAGAAGCGACAAGGCAGACGGAGAAAAATTCTGGCTTTTTGTATATTATCATATAGTTAGTTGTAGTAGGGAAAAAAGTTTCCGGAGATAAACGGAAGTAGGTTCTACAACGGCGAAAAGAGGTTAAAGAATCGAAAAAACTGCGGATAGGGTATGGTTCAATAGAAATGTTTGATTTCAAACATACTCACCAGAGCATATCCAATTATGTCTACCTAGCCCTGAGCTGGCCCAAGCCTATTGCATCGCTGTTATCCTCCGGTCATCCTCCATGTGCGCCCAAACAACCTTTTCCACCAGCCCATTTTCTTGAGTCGCCTGAGTTCCTCCTCCATCATGTGCAATTTGGCTTTAGCCTGCTGAAATTCTCTCTCTTTATGGCTGAGGGCGCCTTTGGCCTCGACCATATTGTTTTTGTACACCAGAAGGTTTTCTTTCTCCACTTCCAGTTGTCCCACTCTGGTCAGGAGTTCCTCATAATGGGCTCTATCTACGGTGACTGTGATCCCACCACTGTCATCAACCTTCCTTTCAGCAGTACTCACAGCTTCGCTCTCTGCAGCTTTGACCTCAGGACTGATGACACCCGGTTCTTTCTCTGGTTTAAGCAAGGCTTCGATCTCATCCATCAAAACGAAAACCGCCGAGCCTTCTTTTATGCGGGTTAATTTACCATTGTTCAGGAAATGGACCACGGTGCCTTTGGAAACCCCCAGAGTTCTGGCCGCTGCCTGAATGGTGACTTTCCCCTCTGGTGACGCTTTTTTCATCTGTGACTCCCTGTTTATCATAACAACAGAAATGTATTTAACATCGCAAACCTGGTATTTCGGGGCAGGTCAGAGTTCAGTGGCTTTTCCGGTAAACATGTCCGGTGGTTTTGGAGTTCTGGAGTATTGGAGTATTGCACTCACTTTCTGATAACTTCCTTTATATAACAAATTTGTTCGGAAACCAATTATCACCTCTTCGGTTTCTGCAAAATATGAGGACATTCTTTCTCAATCTGTGCTCTGATCTCCGCGTCTAATTCTGCTCCATAAAGAGTCTTGACCTGGGAAAACTGCCCAACAGATAGGTTTGAAGCTCCCACCAGCCTCACTCGCCAGAGCACGGCCCCCAGCAGTTTGGCCTCTGAAAGGTTGGCCCTCTCCAGGTCGGTTCTCCAGAGAATCGCCTTTTCCAGGTTCGCCTTGTAGAGGTTCGCCTGCGCCAGGTTGGCCTTCCACAGATCAGCCCCTTCCAGATCCGCGCCAGCGAGAGAGATCTCTCCCAGGTGAGCCCCCAAAAAACCAGCACGTTTGAGGTTGGCTCTCACCAGTTCCGCACCGCTTAAATCGGCCTCCAGAAAATCAGCGGCCTCCAAATTGGCTCTCCAGAAAATCGACTTACGCAGGTTTGCTTTCCAAAGGATGGCTTTCTCCAGATCGGCTTTCTCGAAAGAAGCCTCCTCGAGATCGGCGGTTGCAAGGAATGCCCCTTTCAAGTTGACCTTGGAAAGATCTGCCCCGTTGAGGTGAGGAATAATATTCGGGTTCTCCTCCCTCCAGGTGTTCCAAGCCTTGACTCCTTGTCTGAGTTTAGCCAGGTGTTCTGGATCGGCCATCGTACCTGTCCCCTAACCCGGATGTTTCATGAATGGCCTGCTGCGACCGCGGATATGACAGTCCTTCCGGGCTTCCTCAGGTGTCGGACCCTGCGACGTACTGTTCAAGTACGCCTCGGTTCCAACCCCGCGGTACCGCGGGGTTGCCCGGTGGCACAACCCTCTCCACGGTCTCGCCACAGCAATTCATGAAACATCCGGGTTAATCTCACAATCGCATCAGAAGTTGATGTTAACCAATAGGAAGAATGGGTCGCTACTACCACTATAACAAAGCTGATTGGCAACAGTGGCAAGGCGAACGCTTCCTTTTCGGAACCTTCCCAATAGCAAGGAATCAGAAAGGATATTGAAACTCTGTTTGGAGAATTGTACGTAAGAGAAAACTAGGAACTTCAATTTGCAATCTTAAATCATAAATCCGAAATCCGCAATTGCTTTCACCAAGGTCAGATACTATAATTTAGGCACACTTCAGAGACCCAGCCTATTGATCAAAGGAGAGTGATATGACTGAAAAGAGAAAAATGATGGAAGTGTGCAGCTGCGAGAACTGCGGCAATGAAGCCGAGATGATTGTCACCTGCGAACTCGTGCCCGTGGAAGATCCTGAGAAGAAGGCCGCAGGGGTAGAGAAACAGGAAAAGAGATCCTTCACCTGCGAGAGTTGCGGCAGTGAGGCAGACATGATTATTGACTTATGAAAAGCTGAACATCTACCTTTACTGTCAATCTCTCCTTAGTATCAGGTTGAATTCAGAAGGTTAAAGTAAAGAATCCGGGGCTAAAGGAACCGGCTTTGAGCAGCCCCTGAGGAGAATCAACAGTCATTCCCCTTTTTAGGCAGGCTGCTGGAGTAATGGAGTAATGAAAAGACCAATTCAAGGTGAAATTCAGGCTTTCGCTTTTGCCAACACTCCAATACTCCAATAATCCAGTACTCCAAAGCAGTTGGCAATCTTTTCCAGCAAAGCCATTGAACACTGACCTGGCCCGAAGGATCATGTTTTCAATGTAGAATAACCCTCCAGTACACTGGAGGGTTATCTGTTTACCTGAAGTGGGGTAGGGGTTAACCCGGGTATTTCATGAATTACTTGCTGCGACCACGGATCGGGCCGTCCTTCCGGGCGTCCTCGGGTGTCGGTCCCTGCGACGTACCGTTCAGGTACGGAAACCACCACCCTGTGGTTGCCCGGTGGCACAGCCATCTCCACGGTCTCGCGACAGCAATTCGTGAAATATCCGGGTCAAGAGTTTGCTAGCCTGATTACTGTTGAACGGAGATTCGTCTCTTATGGATTATCACTACTGCCCAGTGTGCGGTGGATCCCTTACACTAAACCCTCAAAGCGAGCGACTCCGTCCCTCTTGCCCGGAATGTGGTTTCATTCAGTACAAAAACCCGACCGTTGGAGTTGCGGTCATTATATTACGAGAGGGCAAATTGCTCCTGATCAAGCGACGCGGCTCCTACGATGGTATGTGGTGTATTCCCTGCGGTCACGTCGAGTGGGATGAAGATATCCGGCTTTGCGCCCGCCGCGAATTAGAGGAGGAAACGGGGCTGGATGTGGCTTTGGGGCCTGTGTTCGACGTCCACTCGAACTTCCATGATCCAGAGCACCAGACAGTGGGTGTCTGGTTTCTGGGAAGGCTCATTGAAGGACAACTCCAACCGGGCTCTGACGCCAGCGAGGCTGAGTTCTTTGCCCTTGAAGCATTGCCTGAAAGGATGGCCTTCCCTACAGACTTGTTGATTTGCCAAAAGCTCACAAGGCTAATAGCCGGGGAAGAGGATGGTCTCGAGCAGTTCTACAGGGAATACACAGGATATCTTAAAGCATAACGTTCTGGTAAACACTAAAACGGTGAACGGTAAACGGTAAGGCGTTGAAACCGTTCAAGTCGTTAAAATCGTAAAAGCTCAAGTAGTCCGTAGCCAGAATGGAATAGCACCCTTTCTGTTTCTGCCTCCTGGATTCTGGATTCTGGATTCTGACTCCTGAATCCTTAGATAATTTGGTTCTTGGTTCCTAGTGCTTAATGTCTAGTGCCTAGTTTCTGCTGCCTACTACTTCTGGAGCTGGTATGACAAATCTGACCTTTTTAGGTGCCACTGGCACCGTCACCGGATCGCGTTTCCTCTTGGAAATCGAGGGAAACAACTTATTGATAGATTGTGGCCTTTTCCAGGGGTTGAAAAAAAACCGACTGAAAAATTGGGACCCTTTTCCGGTCCCTCCCGCTGAAATAGATCGGGTTTTTCTGACCCATGCTCACATTGACCATTCAGGCTATCTACCCCGCCTCTGCAAGAATGGTTTCAGCGGCAAGGTACACTCTACCCTAGCCACCTACGATCTTTGTGAAATCCTATTGCGCGACAGCGGTCACTTGCAGGAAGAAGATGCCAATTGGGCCAATAAAAAAGGATTCTCAAAGCACCAGCCGGCATTGCCCTTATACACTGTAGAGGACGCAGAAGAAGCCTTATCCCTATTTGAGCCTTATCACTACGGCGAAGATATATTCATCACCGATAGCTTGCGGGTGAAGTTTAAGGACGCAGGACACATCCTCGGTTCTTCCTTTGTGGACGTGAAATCAACTAATGATGGACAAGTGAAGAGGATCGTATTCAGCGGTGACCTAGGAAGACCATCCAGACCAATTCTCCGGGATCCGGTCCAGGCCTTCGAGGTGGACTATCTCATTCTGGAGTCAACCTACGGCAACCGATTGCACGATAATAAGGCTCCTGAAAAGGACCTGGCAAAGATAATCAATGCAAGCGTGGAAAGGGGAGGAGTTCTTGTCATTCCCGCCTTCACTGTGGGTCGAACTCAGGAGCTTCTCTATACCGTAAGAGAGTTGGAGGAACAAAAAGAAATTCCTTCACTGTCAGTATATGTGGATTCACCGATGGCAATAAACGTAACCAAGGTCTTTGAGAACAGAAAGGGATACTATGACTTGGTGTCAAAGGTTTTAGAACTGAATGGAACTCGCATTCTTCAGCCGGAGCGAATTACCTTCACTAGACACCGAGATGAGTCTAAGGCACTTAATAAAATAGAAGAACTGGCCATTATCATTTCTGCCAGCGGCATGGTTACCGGCGGCCGCATCTTACATCATTTACGTCATCGACTGCCACGTTCCCAAGACACCTTGCTATTCATTGGTTACCAGGCTGAAGGCACAAGAGGAAGGACTATCCTGGATGGAGACACTACAGTCAAGATCCATGGACAGTATATCTCCGTCCAAGCACACATCGAAAAAATATCTGGCTTTTCCGCCCACGCTGACTACAACGAGATTTTGGCCTGGCTTGTTGGTTTCAATCGGCCCCCGCAGAGAACTTTTCTTGTCCATGGTGAGCCTGATGCCTCAGCCTCATTAGCAGAGAGAATTCAGGACACACTGGGATGGGACGTAGTGGTTCCCTCATTCGAACAGAGCTTTACGCTTGAATAAAATTGGAGTATTGCAGCTGTAACGATTGTAAATTTAAGAGAGGAGGAGAAACATGGCAGACAAAGTAATCATTTATGGCAAATCCAGTTGACCCTACACAAACAAAGCCAGGTCGGCTTACGGAGACAAAGCCACTTACATTGATGTAGCCAACGACAGTGAAAAGCTCGAGGAAATGCTCGAAGTGTCAAAGGGTGTGAGGAAAGTGCCGGTCATTGTTGAAGGTGAAAAGGTAGAAATCGGCTATGGAGGTACATGAGGCGTGTAACGACTCATCGGTGATGAGTCACAGAAACGGTAGACTTGCAACCTCCTATGGATGAACAATTAGGTTTCAGGTTTCAGGTGTCAGGTGTCAGAAACGATAGACCTGAACACTGAAACCTTAGCAGGAGTTATTTGTGATTTGTAATTTTAATTTGCCTGGGTCGGGCAAGCTTTTTGCATAGAAATTTGTGTTCCCCTCAACACATTGAAGGTCCTTGTAAGCAAGGAACTCCAAGTATGAATACAGATTGGTCCGACAGGGTACGAATTCTTGCGGTTGATGACGATCAAGACGTTATCGACCTCTACGAGGAATTTCTTTCTTCACCAATCTCTACCTACCAGTTTGATCTAACGCTTTGCCATCAAAGTGAAGCCGCGGTTGAAGCGGTGCAAACGGCCATCGAGGATGAGAAGCCTTTTGCTGTTGCCTTCCTCGACATCCGCATGGATTCAGGTCCGGACGGTGTCTGGGCCGCAGAGCAGATCCGCACTCTGGATCCAAACATCGAAATTGTCATGGTCACAGCTCATGATGATATCGGCCCAGAAAAAATTGTCTCTCGCGTTCCCCCCGCTGGAAAACTGCTTTACATAAGGAAGCCCTTTTCTCCAGAAGAAATCAAACAGTTTGCCGTGGCGCTTAGTGCAAAGTGGCAACAGGAGATACAACTCCTCAAAATCCAGGCTCAGCTGGAAGGCCACGTTGAGGAAAGAGCCACTGATTTGATAAAAACAAACAA
>JBFFBS010000106.1:0-12225 GCA_041560295.1 Syntrophobacteria bacterium
ATATGATTTCGATATAGGCGTTATCGGCGGGGGGGCAGCAGGTCTGACCGTTACAGCCGGGGCGGCCCAGGCTGGTGCCAAAACTCTGCTGGTTGAAAAAGAAAAAGAACTTGGAGGTGACTGTCTCCACTACGGTTGTGTCCCGAGCAAAACCCTGATCAAAACAGCTCACGTCTATCACCTGATGAGAAACTCACAAGAGTTCGGTCTTCCAGGGGTTGAGCTTCCACCGGTTGATTATCGGGAAGTGGCAAAGAGAATTCAATCGGTCATCGGCACCATTCAAGAACACGATTCTGAGGAAAGATTCTGCAAACTCGGGGCTAAAGTAGAGTTCGGTGAGGCCACCTTTGTGGATGAACACTCCATTCAATTAAACGGAAAGACCATTAGCGCAAAGAACTGGGTCTTGGCCACGGGCTCATCGCCCGGAACCCCACCCATAGATGGTCTGGATACAACACCCTACATCACCAACAAAGAAATCTGGTCCCTCGATCATTTACCAAAATCTTTGATCATTCTTGGCGCCGGCCCCATAGCAATCGAAATGGCACAAGCATTCAATCGTCTTGGTTCAAAAGTAACTGTGATTCAGCGCAGCAATCAGATCTTGAGCAAAGAAGACAAGGACATGGCGAACACAGTGATGGAGGTTTTGCAGTCCGAGGGGGTAACATTCCACCTGGGCTCCGCGGTGTTGGGCGTGCGGGACCTGGTGAATGAGAGGGAGGTAACTATACAAAACGGCGCCAACACCACAAGTCAGATTCGAGGAGAAAAAATTCTGGTCGCCATGGGTCGAGAGGCCAATGTGACAGGTTTAGGTTTAGAAGATCTGGATATAGATTTCACTGGGAAAGGCATCCAGCTGGACAACCGCTTGAGGACAAAACAGAAGCACATTTATGCGGCAGGAGATGTTACCGGAGAATACCAGTTCACCCACGCAGCAGGTTATGAGGGAGGCGTGGTTTTCACCAATGCGATTTTTCATCTCCCCAGAAAAGTAGATTACACTTTTCTGCCGTGGTGTACATATACGGATCCTGAGCTCGCCAGCATTGGTATGAATGAAAAAGCGGCAGAAGCTGCCGGAATCGAGTATGCGGTGTGGACCGAAGAGTTCAAAGGGAACGACAGAAGCCTGGCGGAGGGTGAGAGAGTCGGCAAGATCAAGATGATTCTCGACGGAAAAGAGAAACCCATAGGTGTACAAATATTGGGGCCTCAGGCAGGGGAACTGCTGAGTGAATGGGTGGCGGTGTTGAATGGAAAGATGAAGCTCTCCACTCTGGCTTCTGCAGTACATCCCTATCCGACTCTCGCTGAGATCAACAAGAGAGTTGTAGGGAATTTTTTCTCTCCCAAAGTTTTTTCGGAAAGGGTAAAGAAAGGGTTGAAGTTTTTCTTCAATCTGAAGGGCAGGGCTTGTGGGGAGGACGCATAGCGCAGAGCGCATAGCGCATAGCGCAGAGCGCAGAGCGCATAGCGATGGATGGTCATTGTGGCGTGCAAACAACTTAATGACAGCCGTGAGGCGTGATGACGGGCGTCAGCCCTAATGACGGCGCAGCCAAGTGACAACAAGCTTGGCACTAGATACAGATAAGATGCGTAAAGACAACAGGAGGAGGTAATATGAGAATAGGCATGATCGGATTGGGGCGCATGGGAATGAATATGGCAAAGCGTCTCCTCCAGGGGGGCCATGAGGTTGTGGCCTACAACCGGACTCCCACTAAGACCGAGGAAATTGTCAAAGAGGGTGCGCGAGGAAGCTTTTCACTGACCGAACTCGTGGACACGTTGGCCGCACCACGGGTGGTTTGGCTCATGCTTCCCGCGGGCCAGCCGGTTGATGACCATCTTGACCAACTCATAGAGTTGCTTGCCCCGGGTGACATTGTTATCGATGGAGGCAACACCTACTACAAAGATGACATTCGCCGGGCAGAGATGCTGGCCAAAAAGGAAATCAAGTTTATGGATGTGGGAGTAAGCGGCGGCATCTGGGGACTCGAGGTTGGTTATTGCATGATGATGGGTGGAGAACGCGAGGTCTTCGAGCATCTTGAACCCATCTTCAAAACTCTTGCTCCTGAAGACGGCTACCTCTATTGCGGGCCCACCGGTGCCGGGCACTTCGTCAAAATGGTTCATAATGGCATCGAGTACGGTATGATGCAGGCCTACGGGGAAGGATTTGCCATTATGGAGGGCTCACCTTATGCAGAGTTTCTCGATTATTCTCGGGTTGCTCACCTGTGGAATCAGGGCAGTGTTATTCGCTCCTGGCTCCTGGAACTGCTCGAAGCAGCCTTTGGCAAAGATGAAAGGCTGACTGAAATTCGTGGCTATGTGGAAGACTCTGGGGAGGGACGGTGGACCGTGCAGCAGGCTGTGGAGAGCGGAGTGCCTGCCCCGGTTATAGCTCTTTCACTTTTTAGTAGGTTCAGCTCCAGGGACGAAAATGCTTTTGACAATAGGGTTCTCGCCGCCCTTCGGCGGGAATTTGGTGGGCATGCAGTGGTGGCTGCCAAGGAAGATTAAAAGCGGCTTGATACATCAGCTTTTTTATTTTTTTCCTGACACCTGACACCTGAATAATTCCCGACGGAATGTAATCTATCTGCTGTGGTTACGACATATGGTCAAGAGTGAACAGAACATGACGAATACTCAAAAAGAAAACAAACCACAAACCACAGCAACTGAAGGTGGGGAAGAGAACATGGAACAAGCAATAGAGTTATCAACGACAAACCGCAAAAAAGCCATGATGAAAGCGTCTATCCTTGTGGCTTTTATTATAGTGGCTATCTACATTGTTAGATTCACTCCGGTCAGAGGGTACTTAACAGCGGAGGCATTGGGTAGCTTCCTGGATATGGCCGGGTTTTGGGCCCCTGTTGCGTTTATCGTATTTTATGCTGCGGGCATATGTCTTTTCCTACCTGGAACCTTACTGACTGGTTTTGGCGCAGCAATATTTGGACCGTACTGGGGGTTTGTTTACGTCTGGATTGGCGCCATGATAGGCGCAAGTGCAGCCTTCTGGATTGGACGCACTCTGGGTAGAGAGTTTGCTGCCTCGCTGATTGGGGATAAGTTGAAGAAATATGACGATGCCATTGAGCGGAACGGATTTGCCACTACATTGTACCTGCGACTTCTCTACTTTCCATTCACACCCATGAATTTCGGCATGGGCCTCACCAAGGTGCGTTTCTGGGACTACTTTTTTGGTACAGGCCTGGGCATCATCGTCGGGACCTTTATCTTCACCTTCTTCATCGGCACCCTAAGAGATGTTTGGGTTTCAGGAAACTGGGCTGAACTGCTATCTTTCAAGGTTTTCTTTTCCATAGGGCTATTTATCTTTTCGCTCTTCATTCCGAAAATTATCAAAAAGATCAAAGGTGAGCAGTAAAAAGCTGAACCGCGTAGACCAATGAGAAAAAAGCCCCGATCACTACCGAGAGTGGTCGGGGCTTTTTTTTTGATGAAACGCAAGACGCCAGATTACTATCAAAGTGCTGGCACCTGATGGAGATGAACATCTCGTTGCGGGAAAGGTATGGACACACCCTCCGCATCAAAACGCTCTTTAACGCTACGGGTTACATGCCAGTAGACGTCCCAATAATTCTCAGTTTCTACCCACGGTCGGACAACAAAATTAACAGAGGAATCGCCTAATTCGTGAACGCGCACGACGGGTTCAGGATCTTTTAAGATTGCTTCATGATTCGCCAATATTTCTTCCAGTATCTTTTGGGCCTTGGCAATGTCGTCACTGTAGCCGATGCCAAACACCATGTCGACGCGACGTTTGCTCGTTCCAGTAGCGTTGGTAATAATATCTCCCCAGATCTTGTTGTTGGGAACGATGACCTTTTGATTGTCGAGCTTTCTTAATGTTGTCGAGACAATGGTCATGGCTTCTACCTTTCCAAAAGTGCCGCCAATGTCAACGAGATCACCGACATCATATGGGCGGTACACCAGAATCATAATGCCGGCTGCAAAATTACTCAACGTTCCTTGCAGGGCAAAACCTACAATGAAGCCAGCGGCACCGATGGCTGCCAAAAGCGGTCCAACGTTAATTTCCAACATGGACAAGGCCACCACAAAACCAATCACAAGAAAGGTTTTGCGAGTTATGTTTACAATGAAATCCTTTAACAGCTCAGAGGCACTTTCAAGTTTCACCACAGCTTTTTGTGCAGCTTTACCGAGCAGATTTGCCAAAATCCATGAAACAAATAGAATTACGAAAAACATTGAAATATTCTTGGCCCAGCGGAGACCTCCCTCAGCGGATGTCAACCAACCTGTAACCACCGTCCAGGTAGCTCTGGCATCGGAAATATCCACCTCAACTCCGGATATCGCTTTGATATATGCTTCGTAATCTTCAACTTTCCCGCCCTTTGCTTTAAATTCTTCAATAACCACCCTAAAGCGGTCGGACAAAGCCGTCTGTTGCTCTTTGAGCTTGTTAACAGATTCGAGCAATTGTGTTTTCTTTTCACCTTCGGCCCTAAATGCCAGGATTTGCAACGCACTTACTTTCCCAACATGATTTTTCAAGACTTCCTGCCAGCCATCGGCTTCCACCGACAGATCATCTTTGGTTAATGGCTCGAGGCGATAATTCAGCTCTTCTATTGCTATGTCGGGATTCTTCGTGGTGATAGGCACTGCTGGCGGCTTCTTAGCATCTGCAGTCAATACGCCTGTGAAAGATACCAGGATGATCGCCCACATCACCATGAAAGCAAGTAAAATTCTTCTACTTTTAAAGAACTGTATCCGTACCATCTTCCCTCCTCCATCCAATTCAATATGATTATTTATTCAACTCAAAGCCGGATCAATATATTCCTCGAAAGATTAATCACGAAAAACCTTAAGTCAAAGTAAAGTTTGCGTCCCCTGATTACTTTCCATGCCAGTCAAGTGGCTTATTTGACGGCATGTTTTTTGCAACTCCAAACAATGACTTTTCTGCCAACAATTGAGGAGTGTGCTCATGAAGATCAAAAAAATTATGGTTGTCTTGGCCGCTTTGATTCCAATGGGATTCGTCTTCTATCCGACCTCCTTTTTGTCTCTGACTGCTTGCGCTGTTCCCACTCAGAACTATAAGCGAAAACCTGTCTATAACGATTTGTTCTCTTTTCCAAGATTTGACATACCTGCAGCGGCAGACCCTGCCAGTGTAGATGTGACAGCCGTGATTATCATCCCGGAATATAAAGACACATACAACCAGCATTATGCCGGAGGGGCGCAGGTTTCCTCTGGAGGGATGATGACAAAAGACATGATGAAGGTATTCAAGAGCTTCGCCGGCAGCGTCGGTGAAGACATTGAAGCCCAGTTAGTGTCCAAAGGAATGACGACAAAGGGGCCTTTCAGCCTGGAAGAGGTGACCTATCCCGATAAGAAAGGATCAGACCTTACGGTTTCGACGAATGTGATCTTTGACATTCATTATACCAACTCAAGGTATCTCAGATGGGAATATTTCCAGAGCGGGGAACGGGCAAAGGTCTATTCTGGCAACATGACGGTCGGCGTTAAGGTTTATTATTCTATGCTTGAACCGTTGTCAGAAGAAAAGATGTGGATCAAAAAACTCGACCTTGGCGTTCAGGATTACACCTATGAGTATGGCGTCGGTCAAGAAAGGTACCAATCTGGATACGACGAATGTGGAGGCCCTATTTATGGCTACAGAGACACAAATGACTACGTATATGATCAAAGGGCCAAGATATTCTCCGATATATTAAAAGACAGCTACCCTCAGGTAATGAAAACTGCGTACAACTATCTGGATAAAGATGAAATGCTACATTTGAAAGAAAGGTCTCGGGAGATCAGGGAAAGAAAGAGGTATTAAGTCTAACATGTAATAGGTGCTTCATGGGTAATGGATAACATTCTGAAGGTTACAGTTGTTCAGACGAAGCACGTATCTTTCAAACAAAGAAAGTTCTTGCCACTACCGCCATAGTGCATATCGGATCAGGTTGGCGCGACCTCTCGCAAAAAAAGATAATGCCTTTTACGCCCATGGTGTAAGGCCACAGAGAGTTAACGTACGGATTGCTTGAAATTCATCGGCATGGCTTCCTCCTTGACTCACAGTTTTCAACTCAAATACCAATGAGGCAAGATGTTTCCAGTTATTCACATCGGCGGTTTGGAACTTTCTACCTGGAGGATCTTCGTTCTTACCGGCGTAGTTCTCTGCTGGATACTTTTCTGCATACGGGCAAAAAAGCTGGGGTATTCTTTGTATTCTGTTTTTTTTCTGCTTTTGCTTGGATTGCCCGTGGGCACCATAGGTGGCCATCTTTTCAACAAGATGATTCCTGCTGTCGTAGGTGCTCATAGCGCTCCTTATCCCCTCTCTGGCCTCACTGTCATTGGCAGCATCTTTTCTTGTCTGTTTTTTAGTTTTTTTTATATTAAATACGTCATGAAAACCCAGCCAATGCAGCTCCTTGACGCGGCTGCATTTACCTTCCCCCTTTCAATCCTGGTTGGCCGCATAGGATGTCTTTTCGCCGGATGTTGTTATGGGAAAATAGTCCCGGAATCGATAAAGACTTCATTTCTCTCGGTCTTTACACTGCCGGTTGATTTCTATGCACAGTCTACGCATGCCTGGCACGACTACCAAGGTTTGCCTCTCGATAGCTCGATTTGGAATCTACCCCTATTCTTGATGATCAATGCTTTCTTTGCACTGGTGGTCACAGAAATGATTTATCGCAAACGGGAAAAGTGGAATCTATATCCGGGTACGGTTATTGCCGCAACGTGTACTCTGTATGCCAGCGGCCGTTTTCTCATAGAGTTTATAAGAAAAGCGGAAATGGTCGGCAATACTCTATTAAACCCATGGCAACTCGCTATACTTCTCTTCTCTTTCATCTCTCTTTTCTGGTTCTTTTTTAGCCTGTACAGGCGCACCCAGCATCTCTCGCTACAGCTCTCCAGTTAGAAAATAAATAACGTAAGCCAAAACCAGTTTGTTCGTGATATAGTAGCGCCTTCGCCAGAAGCGAAGGGATATTTTATTCGCTGAAGTGGAAAGCTATAATCTGCCACGTACCAGGAAAGGTGGTTCGATGAAGATAACGCTCATAAATCCCGAACATCATCCTCATTCCATGAATTTCCTCCACTGCATGGACATAGTTGGTGCAAAGTATTCGCACATGCCCTTATCTCTTCCCACCATCGCAGCCCTGACTCCTGAAGAATGCGCCGTCGAGATCATCGATGAAAATGTCGAGCCTGTAAGACCTGACATCGAGGCAGACATTCTTGCCTTCACTGGCACCATACCCCAAAGAAAGCGTCTCTTTGAAATGGCCGACGACTTTAGAAATCGGGGGAAGCTAGTAGTTATCGGCGGGTCCATCACACTCGATATGCTGGAGGAATGCAGAGCGCATGCAGATGTGGTTTTCATTGGAGAGGCTGAATACACCTGGCCGCAATTTATCGATGATTACAAGAAAGGGAGACACAAGAATACCTACCACCAAAAAGAATGGATCAACATGGAGGACTCCCCCATTCCTCACTATCATCTACTGAAATCAAGTCAGTATGCAAGTGGATGCATTCAGGTGACACGGGGATGTCCTTATCGGTGTCACTTTTGCGATATTCCGGTGAAATATGGAGATTCCCCTCGTTCCAAAAAAATAGATCAGGTTCTCGCTGAGATTAGGATTCTTGCCGATCTCGGCTATGATTCGACATTTATTGTCGATGACAATTTTGTGGGGAACAAATCGCACGCCAAAGCCCTGTTGAAGGAGATAGCCAAGCTACTTCCTTCGCTGCCAACGAAGATGTATTTTTACACGCAGACAACCTTGGATGTGGCGAACGATGATGAATTATTGGATTTATTCCAAGCAGCCGCCTTCCTGCGGTTATTCATCGGGATCGAAACCGGCGACAGCGACAAGCTGCGCCAACTCAATAAGCGACATCACGCCGATATCGACGTACAACGTGCTGTTGAGAAGATCAAGTCGTACGGCATTACGGTATGGGCCGGTATCATGTTCGGTCTTGAAGGTGATGACCTGTCGTCCTTTGACAGACAGTATGAGTTTATCCGGGACACCAGTTTTATCCCAGTCCAGGTAGGCTTGTTGCAGGCAGTCCCGGACACCCCCCTTTACGAGCGAGCCCTTGAAGAAAACCGGCTGGTAAAGCTCCCTTCCATATTGGGATTGACTGCTCTTAGCGAGGCAGAGGTTGACAAGACTACTAACTTGGTCCCGCAGACCATGAAGGAGGTGGAGCTCGAGAAGAATTTTGCCGATGTCCTGAGAAGAATGTTCTCACCCGAGTTCTTCGGGTCAAAATTGATCCAGTGTCTCGACTCCGGCTCCAGGAAAATGATGTCGTCCAAGCTGGCTGTGAACCGAAAGAATCTGATGATCCTGATGCGCATGCTCTCGTTCTACTTGTTCCGTGCAGACAGGGAAACGAGAAGAATGTTTTTCCGGGTTATCCGCTTTTATATGTTCCGTGGAATGCGAAACCTTGATGAGATTGTTTTTCACTTGTTAGCCTACAAGCACATGCAGAAGCACTACTACAAGATCGCGGAAATCTGCGAGTTACCCAGATGAAGATAGCCCTGGTCAATCCACGTTTTCCCAAGTCGCTGTGGGATTTTTCTTACTGCAGAGACATTGATGGCAGCAAGTTCCCCTTCCCACCGTTATCTCTCGCCACTCTGGCCGCCTTGACTCCCGAGGAGCACGAGGTTGTCATTTGCGATGAGAATGTGAGTCCTGTAAACCTCGCTTCGGAAGCTGACATCGTTGGTATTACTGGCCATTATATACAGAAAGAGAGGGTTTATCAGCTGGCCAAAGCATTCCGAAACAGAGGACTAACGGTGGCAATCGGCGGGCCGCTTGTTCAAGAGTCGAACCTCGATGAGTGCGCCGATCATGGTGATGTGGTTTTTCTGGGGGAGGCCGAATATACCTGGCCGATGTTCATCCATGATTTCCAGTCGAACAGCGCACAGTCCCTATATGTGCAAGACAAGTTAGTGAATTTATCTGATTCTCCACCGCCCCGTTTTGACTTGCTGGATCATTCGCTCTACTCAACGGCAATTATTGAAACCTCTCGTGGCTGCCCTCATTCATGCGAATTCTGTGAAATCCCAATCCGGCTGGGGAAAGGATCGCGAACGAAATCACCAGAACAAGTGATGACCGAGATTCGCGAGCTCTACAGACTGGGCATCGATTCAATCTTCATCATCGATGACAACTTTTTCGGTAACCGCAAAAGGGCTATCACCCTGCTCAGCGAAATTCGACAATTCGTTCGGTCAATAGACTATCGACTTTTTTTTACCTGCCAGTTCACCATCGATATTGCTCAAGATGTGGATGTCCTTTCTCTGCTTCGTGAGGCTAACTTCCGGCGGGTTTTTGTCGGCATCGAGACCCCCAGAGAATCAAGTTTAAAGATGATAAAAAAGAGGCAGAACACGAGGGTAAACCTGCTGGATGCCATTCATATGATAATGTCGCACAATATTATCGTGTGGGGGGCCTTTATTGTCGGTTTTGACAACGATGATACGGACATATTCAAAGAGCAGCTTGACTTTATCCAGTTATCAGCGATTCCTGTAGCAATGGTTGGAATATTGCAGGCTCTGCCCGGCACACCCCTTTATGAACGCATGAGGCAAGAAGGGCGATTAAGAGATAATGAGGCCGGTGGCATAAGAGGTGCCTTCAATCAACTAACCCACACCAACATCACTCCGAAACACATGAGCGACGAAGACCTGGCAAACGGGTACCGATACCTTGTGAGGAATTTGTATGATTATAATAATTTTGCGGAGCGAATAATTAATACCGTTAAATTGGGGAAAGAGTATGAGTTGAGAGGCCGAACTCAAATGCATAAAAAGGAAGTATTGCTAATACTGCGGCTGCTTCGCTATTACTTAATATCCACCGAACCTCGGCGGATTCGCATGTTTATGCGGGTCATCACGCAAACGATCATTCACAATCCTCACTATCTTGAAACGGTCCTCATGCATCTCATCGCCTACAAGCATTTGAAGATATTTTATGATCAGGGGACCTCTGCTATTGAGGAAGGGCACAGTGTAGAGTAGGTGATGTTCACTCAGTCCGAGAATCCAAGGGAGCTGTTAGCCATGTCTATTGAGGTTAGTGAGCGGACTGATTTACCGCTTACGTCTATTTTAGAAACTCAACTGCCAGCTTATTGAACCGATCGGCCTCTTCATAATTCGGGACATGTCCCGCACCTTGAAAAACCTCAAGACGTGACGCAGGGAGAAGGGTATGGAGCTCTCGCCCTCTCTCGAGAGGAACGGACTTGTCCTCAGCACCCCACACCAAAAGAACCGGCACATCCAACGCTGCCAGCTTCGGGATCTCTTCGCCGAGGGAGTAGAAAAACTTCTTGCGTAGGATTGAGAGCATCGCCTGGCCCGTTCCTTCAATTTTGTGAAATCTCGTGGTCTGCTCGAAATACTCATCAGTTAGGTTTTCACGCCGATGAATCCAGAAGTCAGCAAGATTCTTTTTTCGGATTGCGTTTGTCCTCAAACCCATGAGGAATTTGCCGACGCCTGCAAAATTTAAGAACTTCGCTGTGAGCGGAAGGTTATCTGGCATGCCTGCAGCATCCACGAGGACTAGCTTGTCTACACGATTACGATGCTGGATACAGAAGAGCATCGCCGTGCCTCCTCCCATCGACTGACCGATAATCGAGGCCCGTTCAATACCTAATGCATCCATGAATCCCAAGACTTGGTCTGCGTAGAGCTGGTAGCTATAATCCATCGGTTCTCTCGTGCTATAGCCGAATCCCCAGAGATCCATTGCGAGCACACGGAAATGCTCTGCAAGCGCATCAATATTAGGTGCCCACATCTGAGAATCGAGGAAGAAGCCGTGGACCATAAGCACCGGTGAGCCAGCCCCTTTTTCGATAAAATGAATGACGTGACCATCAACTTCGATTTGTTTACCTTCTGCGTACTTTTCTGACCAGAGCTCTAACGGCTGGCTGTCCCACGGGATGAAGTTGCCCATTCCCTCATACCTCCACGACTAAGAAAAAGTTTCATACGTTAACGTTGAACTTATTGAGAAGTGAGTGGCGGATTATTCTAAGACAACTTCTAAAATAGTAAAATCATCCTCGAATGAATTTGTTTGGTTTACTTGCTGGGCATGGCTGAAAAGGCGGTCCAGACTTAATTGAGTCTTATCGGCTTGTTGTTGCATAAACTCTAAAAATCCTTCGAGTCCCCAGATTGAACCGTCCTCTTTTGTAATGTCATACACGCCGTCAGAGAAAATATAAAGACGGGCGGGGCCATCCAGTTGAAGCATCTTCTTTTCATAATTAGCGTCGCTTCTGCCCCCAATCACGAAGTTAGGAGTTCGTAGTTTAGCAATGTGAGCCTGTTCAGAAAGCGAATCTGAGAAGAGAAGTGCTGGGGGATGGCCCCCACTGGCATAGATGAGATTGCGAGACGACTTATTGTAGGCGCCATACCAAATGGTAAAGAACATATCGTTGTGCTGTTCTGCTGGAAAATTGATATTGAGCGCCTGTAACACTTGTTGTGGATCACGGAAGTCAGTTTCCGGCAGGGTATGAGAACGCAGGGCATTGATTACCGAAACAGAAAGGAGGGCTGCTCCTACCCCGTGACCGCTCACATCGACCAAGTATATGGCAAAATGATCCTCATCCAGCCAATGGTACCCAAAAGAATCTCCTCCTAAAGAGGCTGAAGGAACAAACCTCCAATCCGTTCGCACTGACCCTGTATCTATTGGTGGGGGGAGCAAATTTTTCACGTAATCCGCCGCTTCAGAGAGTTCGGCATTGAGGCGCGCTAATGCCTCTTGGAGCAAGTCGCTAGCCTCCTTTTGCTCTGTTATATCGCGGAGAATATCAATAACACCGATGATTTCTCCTTCGGCATTTTTAAAGGGTGCGGCATTAGCCTCTGCCCACACAATTCTACCGTTCGGCAGTTCAAATTTACCGATCTTCTTTTTAGGCTTACCGTCTTTGAGAACGTCAAGCATAAGGCAATCTTCACACGGTTCCTTTAGGCCAAACAAAGTCTCATAGCAG
>JBFFBS010000107.1:0-12225 GCA_041560295.1 Syntrophobacteria bacterium
AGCTTGTCGTTGAGCGGTAGCTGCCAGAACAACAAGAATCCTCTTTCAGGAAAATCAACGCCTAATATTTTGTAGCAATAGAGCATGAAGGCCCGTTCCAATCTGTTCCTAATCTCGACGATTTTCTGCTTTTCAGCAGCTATATTCTGCAAATCACAGGGTTCACCAAAAACTTCAAAGTACATTTTTATCTTTGGTTCAGTTCCTGATGGGCGAACAGTCATTTTGATGGTTTTCGTATCTGGTAGTCTACCAATTTTGAATATCAGAACATTTCTCGAAGCCGTGTCGGTGATGGACAGATGGGGCTGAGGCTCTCCTTGCCAACGATCAATCTTTTCTTGCACAACAAATTCGCCAAAAGATTCGACAGGACTATCCCTGAGATGGGTCATGATGTCCGCAATTTGTTCCATGCCCTTGGCACCCAAAAGCCTGATCTCAGTCAAGTGATTGTGGCAAAAGCCGTATCTGCAATAAATCTCGTCGAGATAGTCGATTAATGTTCTGCCATCTTTTTTCAATTCAGCAGCCAGTTCAGCTATCCAAACAGCGGCGCCAGCCGCATCTTTATCTCGACAGTAATCCCCGGTAAGAATACCGTGGCTTTCTTCAGCGCCGATAATGAAATCCTGAATTCTGTTGTCGTTCTCGAGCTTGTTCATTTCAGCGCCAATGTATTTAAAACCAACCAATAGATCGCCGATGCAATGAATGTTATTTTCTTGCGCGATTCCTTCTATTAACGAGGTCGTTACGCCTGTTTTTATGACCACACTGTTTGTGTTCAAGGTTCCTTCGGTTTTGTACTTGGATATAACGTAATTGGTTAACACTATTCCGATTTCATTGCCGTTGACAAACTCATATGAATTCTTATGCCTGGCCATAACCCCAATTCTGTCTGCGTCAGGATCAGAACTAATAATGAGGTCAGCATTGATTTCTTCAGCAAAAGGAATAGAAGTTTCAAATGATTCAACCACTTCCGGATTTGGTATGTTGAAGGTGACGTTTTCAAAATTACCACTCAGGTTGGATGTTCGCCTATCAAGGGTGACATTGAACCCTAGCTTCTGTAATGCTGGATAGATGGAACTCAAGCCGGTGCCATGGAGAGGAGCGTACGCTATATTTACGCCCCTCTCTTCGGAGAGAGAGATGTTACAGACGGCTTCCAGAAAAGCCGTGTCAACTTCTTCATCGACGTATGCAATCAAGCCGTTCTCTTTGGCTTCGTCCAAATTCATACTTTTTATTTCTTTGACATTCTTGGTCACTTCATCAACCAGAATCTGATCGTCCGGTGGTATTAACTGGCCGCCATGTTGGTCGTACACTTTCTTGCCGTTATCAGTCGGCAGGTTATGGCTGGCGCTGAACATGTCTCCGGAGGCAGCATTCAGGTGACGTATGGCGAAGGAAAGCGCCGGCGTGCTCCTGACACCATCAAAAATATAGACCTTTATGGAGTTGGCTGCATACACTGCCGCTGCGGCTTCTGCCAATTGAGGGCCGTCCAGATTCATGATTGGATTGGCAAGGCTGTCGTCATACACTCCTCTCTGAGTGTATTTCCTCACGTCATAACTGAGTACCACCCCTCTTTCTTGCGCCTCTTTTCCATGCTGGTTGACGAGATACTGGGCATGTCCTTGGGCAGAGGCTTGTATGGTCCAGGGATTTATCCTGTTGGGACCAATACCAACCAACCCCCTCCTGCCGCCGGTACCAAAAGGAATGACCTGATAAAAAGAGTCCAGTAAGAAATTCCATTTTTCCGATTCAATCAAATACTTTATTTGAGGGACGTAATCACGAAAACTATCGTCAGTTAGCCAGATCTCGAGCCAATTCAGAGCTTCAAATTTATGTTCATCCGAAACGTCCAATGCCTCGAAACCATTCTTAGCCTCGTCAATGAGTGCAGCGGTGTCGTTCATTCCATGAACCTCATAATAGTAATTCTTTATGTGCGTTTTAGATCAATGATCTCAATGCGGTTGTTTGCATCAGGGTACTTGGGCGATGGTCCTGTGGACAAAACGACGAAGTCTCCATCTACCCCGTGCGAGCTCAGCCATTCACGAGCGAAATCGTTCCAGACCTCGGGTGGATCGGACTCAAAGACCGGGTAAATGCCGTAAGAGAAGGTGAGTTGTTGGCAGATTCTTTCTTCAGAGCTTACAGCAGCTATCCAGACCGGCAGCCTGAATCGAGTAATGCTTCTCGCTGTTCCCCCGGTCAAGCTCGGCACCAGGACCAATGCAGGTTCAACACTCTCCACGATGGTCTCAACGCTCATGGTTAATAGATCCCTCGTGCTGATATCGCGTTTATGGTCATATACTCTCAGGATCTCTCTTACTCTATGGCTTGGGCGATATGGCTCAATTTCCGCGGCGATCTTGGCCAGCATGGCAACAGCGTCCACTGGATACTTGCCCATTGCCGACTCTTCCGAAAGCATGACGCAGTCAGTCCCATCCAGGATAGCGTTGGCAACATCAGTGGACTCCGCCCGGGTGGGCCGGCGGTTCCTTACCATGGATTCCAACATCTGGGTGGCGGTGATCACCGGCTTACCTAGTAGATTTGCTCGCCGGATTAATTCTTTCTGGGCAACGGCAATCCGCTCGATGGGCATTTCCACCCCCAGGTCTCCCCGGGCCACCATGATTCCGTCTGCGGCCTCAAAAATAGCGTCTAACTGTTCTCTCGCCCGCGTGCGTTCCAGCTTGGCGATAATAAAAGGATTGTGGCCCAGTTCTACAGCAGCTTTGCGAACGGCCTCAATGTCAGCCGCGGATTCGACAAAGGATTGGCTTACCGCGTCCACACCCTGCTCCATGGCAAAATTGAGACACTCGTGATCACGATCTGTGAAAGCGCTAATGCCAAGATCAATGTCGGGTATATTTAATCCTTTGCGGGAACGCAATTCACCTCCCACTAGGACCTGGCAATGGACGTCGTTACCCTCTACCATCGCAACTTCAAGCTGGATAAGACCGTCGTTGAGAAACAGAATGTCCCCCTTTTTCACTACGTGGGGTAACCGCGGAAAACTCATGGAGACTCGCTTACTGTCTCCAACGATTTCTTCTGTGGTAAGTGTGAAAGGATCTTCGGGCACCAAATCAATAGGCTCTTCAGCCAATTGGCCGATACGCATTTTGGGGCCAGGGAGGTCAGCCATAATTGCCACGCGTTCCCCCACCGCGCCTGCTGCGGCCCTGATGTTGTCAATGACCTTTTTGTGACTGTCAAAGTCTCCATGGGAGAAGTTAAGCCGCGCCACGTTCATTCCGGCTCGGATCATTTGTTCTAGAATCTTTACTGACTCAGAGGCAGGTCCGATGGTACAGACAATCTTGGTCTTGCTGGCTGGAAGTTTCATGAAGTTCTCTCCTGAAATCCCCCAACTCCCCTTTCATAAAGGGGGACTGGAAGAAGTGGTTACGTATTATCCGGGCTAAGTATCTTCTCCACAATAGCCTTGGTTATCATGTAAGTAGGTCGAATACCTTCTTTCCCCAGAGGGCCTGCAGCAAGGGTCTGACCACTCTTGAGTGGGTTATCCGAAGCATAGTAGGCATATCTCACCTTGACGGTTCTTGAGATGTGCTCGCGAACTATTGCAGCGTCCACCGCACGTTGGTAGTGGCCACCCTCCATTTCTAAGCCCACCGCCCTCCAGCTCGTGGTTTGGAACATTTCGAGAACATCTTTATTCTGAAGTGAGGTGCCGAGAACAGTTACTATGGGCCCAACGTAAACGTTCACTGAGTCATCGAAATCTTCTCTGCTCAGATCATTATCTACAATGTAGGTGTGAGGCACCCCCTCGAGCACGTGGGCGGATGCCAGCATGATGTCTCCCTTTTTGCCGGGTAGGATGCCTGCTTTTCCCATCACCGAGATGGAATGTACATTGAGCATTCGCTGAGATTCACCTTCTTCCCAAGGCCGAAGAAGTTCATCCATAGCCGAAAATGCCTGAGTCCCGAAGGCATAGTCCATGATCAGAAGCACCGGCTTTTCATTGAGGAGATAGTCCTTGTCCACAGCCATTGCGGGGTGAAAATCGACGGATTCGAGCATTGAAGTATCAATGAGTTGACAATCAATCTGAGCTCCACTGTTGTCCGGCAGTTCATAGAAGCCGTGCTTTTCCGCATAATCTTTTATCAATCCTGCTTCATCACTCATATCTTGAATAAAGCTGTAGAGTTCTTCACTGTCCTTTTTCTTTTGTTCATCTTTCACTGCGCCGTAACTGTATAACAGGTTCAATACGCTGTGCATGTTTGCGCTTATGATATGCAAAGGACGATTCTGGAGACCAAAATTCCAAATTGCGTCCTTAACCGAAGCAGCCCATCTCTTACAGTATAATTGATGTAGCATTACATCTATGAGGGAAGGGGTGAAGTAGATTGTCACCATGTCATGATTCTCTCGCTCATCCTCCAAACGTTTCCCAAGGTTATAGACAACGCTGAAAAGACCGTTATTGGCGTTGGTTTTGGTTTTGCCTTTCTCAAAATATTCATATGTCTCCTTGGTTTCATGGTACATCCTGCCAAGAAGGACACTCAAACTCCAGATTGCTCGATCCAGGTCTTTACCGGTGAGGTCGCCTCCCAAACCTACTGCCTTTTCGAGTTCTTTCCATTCCTTGGTCGAGTTGCCACTATCATCTTTCATGCGGGCATGCAGCTTTTTCGCTTCTATGTAGAGAAAAGTCATATGGGTGAGGATATCGTAGACCTCACTGGAACCCCGGGTGATAACGAAACACATTTCGTTCTCACTAACACGATAGGAAATCCTTCTTCGTTTGGGTGGTTGAATTTTCTCAAACGAGGTGCCATCCAGATCTTCTTTCGCGGTCAAGACAAATCGATGACATTCTTCGATTCCCCTCGGGAGTCTGTCCAGAATGTACTCCAGCCCTTTAAGTTCGATACTCTTCGGGTCATTCATGGTCCCATAGATTTCGGGGCTGAGGGTTCTCAGTGCATCTTCCAGTGCCTGGCCGGACTTTCCCCCCAGGGTATAACTTCCCCTCAAGAAAAGAGCATCAGCAACAATCTTAAACGTTCTGATTGCCAGTCTCGCCTTATGAGCTCTGGTTGTCTCTTGCACGGTTGTATTCCCTCACACGCCAAGAAAAGGTTTCAGTGTTCAGGTTCTCAGTTCTGTTGTTTTTCTTCCCTGACACCTGAAACCTGACACCTCAAACTAGGCATCAGCCAGCGTCGTACCATTCCCCCTCAGATTATCCACAGCCTCTTTTACTCGCTCTGCCATGGCTCCTTCGGCCATCTTCAGATAGACACGGGGGTCATATGTTTTCTTGTTCCCCACGTCACCGTCAACTTTGAGCACACCGTCGTAGTGTTTCAGCATGTGGTCTGCTATGGGACGGGTAAAGGCGTATTGAGTGTCCGTATCTATGTTCATCTTCACCACACCGTAATCCAGCGCCTCGTGAATTTCGTCAAGGGATGAACCTGACCCCCCGTGGAATACTAGATAAAAAAGCCCCTCCTTGCCGTAGGTTTTCTCCAGAGCCTCCTGGCCATCCTTTAAAATCGACGGCTTGAGTTTGACATGACCCGGCTTGTAGACTCCGTGAACATTGCCAAAGGTTGCCGCCACCAGATAGCGGGCGCCCTTGACTTCATTCATACGTTTCGCTGCTTCGAGCATGTCTTCCGGTGTGGTATAGAGCTTGTCTGCCGGCCCCTCGGCTTCGACACCGTCCTCTTCACCCCCAACTACGCCAACCTCGATTTCCAGAATGATCTCATTCTTGCGGCAGCGCTCCAGCAATGGCACGGCTATGTCCAGGTTCTCCTTTAGCGGCAGGGCGCTGCCGTCGAACATGTGGCTGTTGAAGAGATTCAACATTCCTGCCGCTCGCCGCCTCTCCGTCTCCTCGATGAGGGGAATGACGAAGGTGTCAAGCTTGTCTGCCTGACAATGGTCTGTATGAAGGGCAACGTAGATGTCGTAGCGCTCCGCAGCCCGGTGCACGTGTTCGGCAATTGAGATGGCTCCCAGGGCCATGTCCTTTACTGAGGACCCTGATGCGAATGCACCACCACCGGTCGAGACCTGAATAATGCCGTCACATCGACTCTCGGCAAGACCCTTCAAAACTGCATTAGCTGTGGTTAGGGAGGTAACGTTTATGGCTGGATAGGCAAACTTCTTCTCCAATGCTCTATCGAGCATCTTACAGTAGGTTTTATAATCAGCAACGGGCATAGTATCTCCTTGTAGATTTGAGATTTCAGATTGTAGATTGCGGAATTAGGGGTTTCAGGTGTCAGGTGTCAGGGAAAAGAAACAGAGAATTCAGTAGTCAGGAGCCAGTAGTCAGTAGAAAAGAGGTGTTTGCTTTTTGATTTTTCATTCTGGATTCTGGATTCTGACTCCTGCCTTCTTGTTTTTAAATTCGCAATTCGCAATTCGCAATGTCCCCGGCTGCCTAGTGCTTAGTGCATAGTGCCTAGTTTCTCCTGTCCCCTGACGTCTGATCTCTGACCTCCGATTTCTGCACGCTGATCGCTGACGGCTGACAGCTGATAGCTAATTAATACCCCAGTTCGCTTGCTGCCTCCCTCAGAACCGCAGCGCTTTTTCCGAGCAACACTCGTTCCTCTTCTGTGAGCGTTGGCTCCAGGGTATCGACGATGCCCTGGACGCCGACAACCTGTTGAAGAGAGAGGCTTACGTCCTCTAATCCCTCGATTCCTTTGACGGGCATGGAAAGGGTAAGCACTGCGCGCTCATCGGCACGAATGGCGCGGGCTATGCGAGCAAGCCCGGCTCCAATTCCGTAATAGGTTGCCCCCTTGCCTTCAATGATCCGGTAGGCTGCATGACGGACCCCGTCATCTATACGAGATTTGACCTCTTCAGTGAGGTTGCGGCCTCTCTGCTCGGCAAAGTCATACAGGGGCACACCCCCCACTTTGGCACTGGACCAAGCCAGTACTTCAGAGTCGCCGTGTTCTCCCAAAACATAAGCGTGAACCGAGTGCGGCGCGATCTCGAGATGTTCTCCCAGAAGGGCACGGAAGCGAGCTGTGTCAAGAATGGTTCCGGAGCCGATGACCTTCCCTGGGGGTAAGCCGGAGAACTTGGCAACCACATGCGTCATCACGTCCACCGGATTGGAAGCAATGAGCAGGATAGTTTCCGGTGTCGATTCGAGAACCTGGGGGACAACTTGGTGGAATATTTTGGTATTCCGCTCCAGCAGGTGCAGCCTGGTCTCCCCTGGTTGCTGGCTCACACCGCAGGCCAATATGACGAGTTCGGCCCCTTTGAGTTGCGCATAGTCCCCGGCAATGATCCGCACCGGTTTAGCGAAAGGGGTCGAATGGAGGATGTCCTCAGCTTGAGCCTTGGCCAAGGCTTCATTTATATCCACCAGAACGATGTCACTTGCCGCACCCACAAGTGTCATGGCATATGCAGCAGAACTGCCAACAAATCCGCATCCCACAATGCCTACTTTCATGGTCTTTTGCACCTTTCATATTAGCCGTCAGCGGTCAGCCTTCAGCTATTGTTCAACATCGAAAACTTGGACCTTAGGGCCAAGTCAGAGCTCAATCGATTTGTTGGTAAAGATTGCGAGCTCTTTTGGAGTACTGGAGCATTGGAGTATTGGAGTGTTGGCAAAAACAAAAGCAAGAATTTAACTTGAATTGGTTTTTTCATTACTCCATTACTCCACCACTCCATCACTCCAGCAGACTGCCGCAAGGGGGAAAGAGTATGGAAGCCCCCTCAGGGGATAGTCCAAAGCCGGGTCATTCAAGTCCGGATTCTTTACTTTCCCTTCTTTATCTTCTTTTTTGGCTTCTTCTCTTTCTCTTTCTCTTTTCCAAGTGCGTGTATGCGTTTAGCGTACTCCTTTTTCAAATTGTTGAGGTATTTTTTATCAATGGTTCCTTTCCAGGTTGTTATTTCAGTAAATCTCTTAGGAATTTTTACGGCTGTCGGATCAAAACCTGTGGCCAGCCTGAGTCGCCAGCGGAGTTTTTGAATATGCTGGGCCACCTGGTCCATATTGCCGGCAAGAGTCCTGTACCCTAGGGAGTTCAGGCAATTTGCCAGTAACTCATCCTTATACACTGCACGGGCAAAAAGGCAGGCAACCATGGAGGTCAAGAGCACGCGGCCCTGCTCATCACGCACCAGAAATTCCACTGCCTTCCCCACGTTCTTCTCGTGGTGTTTCTGATCATAAGAATAGCCGCCGCTGTCCAAGTGAGAATGTCTGAATCCCAGGGCCTGGGAGGTGAAAAAAACCTCACCCGTGGCATAGCCGGCCATCTCCTGTCCAAGTACGCAAGCGAAATCTTCCCCGCCATATTGCTCAGCCGCCTTCATGGTTCCCTGCGCTAGAAAACGATAGAAATCATTGGAGCCCAACCCTAAATGTTGGATGGCCTCCTTGTATCCTTCAGCATTATCAAATTTCAGCGGCACCAGAGTCTCTTCCTCCGTTATGATACCCTTGTCCAACGCTTCCGTTGCCCAAGCCAGTGCCACCCCGGCCGACATCACGTCCAGACCCATCTTTTCTACCATGTCAATGATGCTAAGAACACGAAAAGCATTTGTCACCCCCAGCATGGAACCTGTGGCGAAGATTGGTTCGTGGTCATAAGAAACCTGGCGGTAAAGATACTGGTTGGGCTCCATAAATTTCTCTCGGACAAAACCGATATGGATACAGCCCACGGGGCATCCCGCGCAAGCGGTGTTGCGCAGCAGTGTATCGTCGGCAAAGGTTTCACCGGTGATGCCTTTGATGTTCGGGTCAGTGGTTTGCTGCAGGTTCTTGATGGGTAAAGCCTTAATCCCGTTCAGAACGGCCACGTTCACTGGGGTGCCCAGATTGTGGTACTTGTCCATCATGTCGGTGGTGGTGAGCTGCTTGTGCACTTCCTCGAAGAGTTCTGCATACTCCTTACCCTCAGGGAGGTTGAATACTCCATCTCCCTGAATCGCAATGGCCTTGAGATTCTTGCTCCCCATAACTGCCCCACCGCCGAGTCTGCCGAAGTGACGGTAGGTATCCACCGTAATACAGGCATAGGCTGAAAGATTTTCTCCTGCTGGTCCGATACGCAAGATGGACCGATGGCCGGCACCGCCAATCATCTTGCGAAGCATCTTTCCGGATCTCTGCAAGTCAATTCCCCGCATATAATGAACATCCATGAGTTCAAGATGACGCGAGCCAATTGAGAGGCAACTTAGTCTTTTAGCCTTGCCGGTAACAACCAAACCGTCCAGGTCAGCAAAGCGGAGGGAAAGGGCCGAGCGCCCGCCGGCATGGCTTTCTCCGTACTGGTCGTGGTAAGGCGACTTGAAACCACACACGGTCTTACTCATGAGCGGGAAGTAGCCGGTTAGTGGTCCGATGGTGAAAATGAGAGGCTGCTGCGGATTGTCCCAAGGCTGGTCCGGGTGACCATATTTGTTGAACAATAATGCTGCCAGCCCACTACCACCCGCCTCTGTATCACGACCGTCAATCGCAACAATCTTACCCTTGCCAGTAGCGAGGTCCACGGTGAGTATCCTGAAATGATCCCTGATCATGGCGCCACCTCCTCTCCCGCCTCCTCAGACAATGGCTCAACCGGAACCTCCGCCATCTCCAGACATTCATGGGGACAGAATGGCACACACTGACCGCAGTGGATGCAGACAAAGGGCTCGGTAGTAGCGTCAAGGTAAATAGCGTCAACAGGGCAGGCTGCGGCACATTCTCCGCACTGTATGCAGAGCTTCCTTTTGACAAGCACCCCTCCGCCTTTGCGTTGGAAAAAGGCACCTGTAGGGCAGGCTAAAGCGCAGGGGGCAGGATTACAGGCCAGGCAGGGCTTTGCCTCAAAGCCGGTTGACAACCCGCCGGATGAAATAATTCGAATACCGGCTGTGTCCCAGGACAACCGCTTGTTCACCAGCCGGGCACAGGCCAGCGAGCAAGCGTGACAGCCGATGCACCGCTCCATGTGGGGGGTAGTTAAAATCTTCATGGTTTTCATGTGGCCACCTCATGGACAAAGATTTTAGATTGCAGATTTAGAAACGAGCAGTACATTTCGCAATCTGAAATCTACAAGAGGCCTTGGACCTCAAGTAGTTCCTTTGTTTGTTGCGCAATCTCAAGTTCTTCGTTTGTGGGAATCACCAATAAGGCGACCGCACTCTCGGGCTTATTAATTTGCAGCGGTCCTTCGTGTTCCTGTTTACTTTTCTCCGGATCGAGTACAATTCCAAGCCGCTCCAATTTCTCGCAACACCGTGCACGAATCGCAACATCATGCTCGCCAATCCCGGCCGTAAATACTATCCTGTCCAAACGGCCCAGGATCGCCAGGTAATTCCCGATGTACTTCTTTATCCGACGGACAAACATATCCAGAGCCAATTGCGCTCGCATATCTCCTTCCGTTGCCTTTCTGTGAATGTCCCGCATGTCATTGAGACCACAAATCCCTTTGAGTCCACTTTCGTGAGTGAGGACGTGGTCCAGTTCTTCTATGCTCATTCCTTTAATCTTGGCCAGGTAGGCGATGATGCCAGGATCTATATTGCCGGACCTGGTCCCCATGATGATTCCCGCCACAGGAGTCATGCCCATGGAAGTGTCAACTATTCCTGATCCGTCTGGAAAGGGTTTCCATCACGCCGAGCACCAGGGCTATCTTGCCGCTGGCGGGCTCCATTGATGCGATATATAGACTATTGGACATGTTGACATTGCCTCCTGCCTGTGTCGCCAAGTCAAGGGGCTGCCTCCGTGGTAATTGAATCCCCCTTTTGATAACAGCCTAACCTATTCGCCCTGCTCTGGCTCTTCAAGAAGAGAAATATCAGTATTTTTATGGCTTGCAAGCACGGTGTGGTGGTCGAATTGTTTCTGTCCTCATTTCTCGCGATAGTAGATAGAATAGAGGCCATCGCCTTTTTGCGGACGATTCCGGATCGATATAGTATCGGAACAACTCGATTCTTTTTGTTACAATCTTGTGAAACGTTTGGGATCCAAGCTCGTAGATAAATCCTGATCTTCGACGCATCCTTCTATACGTTGAATTATGGTAGCCGACCTTATGTTTGTCAAGAATATGGGCATCTTTCGGTTATTTTGCTCAGGCAAAAAGGATTGCAGATCACAAATTGCAGATTTTAGATTAGTTATTGTGGATTGTAGATTTAAGATTTATGTTGTGAGATTACACGCTCGTCAAATGAGGAGAATGTATGGACTACATCCAATGGTTGAGTGACTATTGCCCTGACAAAATAGTTGAAGCCACTCAAGCAATCTCAAAAATCAAAACTGGTAGCAGAGTCTTTATCGGTACAGGCTGCGGGGAGCCCCAGCATCTGATCCGGGCTATGGTGCAAAACACCGAACTAGAGGACATGATCGTCTATCAGATGCTTTCTCAGACGCTGGCGGATTATGTTGATGATGATTCTTTTCTGAGCAGGTTCTCACTAAAACTTTTCCACATCAGTCTCGCCATGCGGGAAGCCGCTTTCGATGGCAAAATTGATTACATTCCAGCGTACCTTTCTCAGGTCCCGCGGCTTTTTTACAGAAGGCGTATCGGTGTTGATGTGGCCCTCGTCCAGGTAAGTCCGCCAGACAGATTTGGCAATTGCAGCCTGGGTGTCTCTGTGGATATCACCCGAGCAGGAATGGACAATTCGCAGTTGGTTATTGCCCAAGTCAATCCCATGATGCCCAGGACCTCAGGGGACAGCTTTGTTCATGTAGATGAAATCGACTACCTGGTGTTGCATGAAGAACCTCTGGTGGTGTCTCTACCTACGATAACTGAAACTGAGGTAGCCCGAAGAATAGGCCATTACGTTTCGCAGCTTGTAGATAACGGGGCCACGCTGCACATCGGTTTCGGGCAATTGCCTTACTCTATTTTGAAATATCTGGACGAAAAGCAGGATCTGGGAGTACATACTCATCTGATCAGCGATGGATTTCTGCCTCTTTTTGAAAAGAAAGCAATAACCAACAAGAGAAAGACATTTCTTCCTGGGCGCGTGGTGGCCTCTCTTTGTATGGGATCGGAAAAAATTTATGACTTTGTGAATGACAATCCCATGTTCTATTTCCGATCCTCGGAATTTGTCAACGATCCGACAGTAATC
>JBFFBS010000108.1:0-12209 GCA_041560295.1 Syntrophobacteria bacterium
GGTCATTACATCTAGTGCCAAATATTGTTCCGCCCAAGCGTTTTGTCAAGCGTTACTCTGGGCAAAACCGCCCCCTCTGCTCTTTTTACAGAATACCATGCCAAAAAAGAGGTTTGGATAGACTGCAATCCTAAAAGTGCATTTGACCTTAACTGAACCCTAGCGTTCAGCATGATTCTTGCTTATCAACAGGGTTGTGGCGAACCTGGTTGGAAATCCGGAAATCCAGCCCGGATATTTCCTGAATCACTTGCTCCGACCACGAAACTGGGAACCCGCTTGCGGGACTGAGCGGCTTGTCTCGTCGAAGCTTTAGCGAAGACGGAAGCGCAGCGAGCGCGAATAATATGGACGTCCTTCCTGGCGTCCTCGGGTGTCGGTCCCTGCGACGTACCGTTCAGGTACGGAAACCAATACCCTGCGATTGCCAGGTGGCACGCCCAACTTCGCAGTCTCGCGACAGCAATTCAGGAAATATTCGGGCTAGCCGGAGGATGCAGATGAACAAACTGATTCACGACCTTTTGGAAATCAATCGCAGACTTTCTTTCGAACTGTGGCACATTACAACCATCAATGAAAAACCGAGCGGGTTGTCTCCCAGGATGTTACTGCCAACCCAAGTAAGCGGGGACGTGCGTGTTGGCGAATATGAACCGATGATTTTGTATTGCGGTCTGCTGAATGGTCTGAATTACTACTATTTGATTGAAAATCCCAGCGAGATGAGCGCCACCTCCGATCTTAATCTGTACGAAGTTACAAACGGCAGCTTTAAAAAGGTCGCTGGAGTTGAGTTTAAGGCTCACAATCCCGGAAAAGAAATAATCCGGCAGGACATTCAAAAATTGCTCAGGGACCAGATAACCGGAAATTGGTTTCACATTCTTGAAGACATCGACCACGATACCCTAGAGGACATTTTCGCCAAGCTTACCGGCTCACTGAGAACCCACGCAGACAATCTAGGCGACGATCCTATCTCAATCTTATTCTGTTTTTGTATTCTGGAGAGAAAGTGGACTTGCATCAAGCACTTTTTCTATGACTGGTCACGCGGAGATTTCGACATGTATGTGGACAACTTTTTCGACCTGGACTGCCACCTTGAGTCAAACCATATCGTTGTAAGCAAGGGTCTAGACTGGTATATCTTTCAACTCTACACCGAAGGCTTTCTTGGCCAATAGCAAAGTATTACATCCCATAATCCAAATCCCAAATCCCAAGATCTTAGGTTTCAGGTTTCAGCAGTAAACAGTGAGCGGTAAGCAGTGAGCAGTAAGCGGTTGACGTTAAATCGTCAAATCGTTAAACCCGTAGGAATAATTCAAAGCGCAAGATCGCGGCTGAAAGCCGCTCCCACAGAATTATCCATTTTTTCTGTCCTCTGTCGTCATTCTCCGTATCGCCGTTTCTCCCCCTCTCCGTGTCGTCTCGCTGTGCCTAGTTCCTAGTTCTTAGTTCCTAGTTGCTTTCTGACCTCTGACGTCTGATCTCTGACCTTTTTCTCCATGCTCCATGCTCCATGCCCTATGCTCACTTCAATCTACAATCGGCAATCTAAAACTCTTTACATGCTCCCCATTTTCCGCTATAAAGTGAAAATCTGCACATTTGAATAAAGTTAGGGAGTGAGGAAATGGAACCTGAAAGAAAAGCAGGAATCAGCATCGTCTTCGGAATTCCAGCAATCGTAGGCGCAGGTCTCATCTGGCAACTTTCGGGAAACTGGCAGGTTGTCTTTGGCTATCTGGGCCTGCTTGGATTCATTATTGGTGCCTTCCTCGCCAACCCGGAGCAGATGATTTCCTCCGAAAAAGAAACCGAGCACTAATAGTCCAGTACCCCATCACTCCAGGTGCCTATAAGATACCCAACTTTTCTCCGAGCTCTTTATAGGGCTTGGGGAACTCGGGTTGGAAGTTCTGGTAGAAGGTTACCGGATATCTGGCACCAATCTTGTTTCCAGCTTCCCGCAAACCTTGAGCGAGTTCCGACAACTCCTTGCCGGGCAGAGCAAAAACCATTTCATCGTCTTGGGTCATGGAGAAGATTCGGTCTCCCATTCCCGGAATAGCCACCCGGGCAACTTGTGAGGTGAAGGGTGCAATCAGGTATTCGCTGCATTCCACCTTACCCCCGAAGGTTCCAGAGAGACGTTCACCCTTTCGATAAGCCCATGCCTGAATCAGACGCATAACCTGGGCGGGGTTGCCATAAATTGCAACCGAATCGGGCTCATACAATCCCTTCGCCAAAGGAGCAAGCACAATTGCCTTCCAATTATCATTGTCCAAAAAGTTCATGGACGCAATTTCTCCTCGAGCCCGCCCCTCATCATCATGGAAGTTAACCTCGCAAAAGAGGCCAGCCAGAGAACCTCGAGGATCATCTGCGCCACTGAAACCAAAAGCGATCATTGCCGGTACACAAATCAAGTCTTCCCTGGTGAGCCCCACAGTCCATCCGTAGACTCTGGCCATGGTCACCGCCTGACAGATAGTGACTCTTTTCTGCAAAACTACCGACGGCTGACGGGTTTTTTCCGGAAAATCAGACTCGTCTTTGAGAAACTTCACCGCCACAGGCAAGGTCTTTAGCCGTAGTCCGTTGCTGATGAAGTCATTGATTTCCGTAAAGTTTACTTCAGTCATGGCACCTCCTTCCCTCGTTACCGTTTAATAATAGATGGCCGCTATTTAGTAGAGCCGCTCTGCACCGACACAACTGTGTAGTGCGGTTTGTATAACCGGAATGTGAAATTCTAGCAAAAGGTGTGTTGGACCGCAACTGAAAGCCCGGGTTGCGTCTGGACCTCTGTTATCGGTTTTCGGAGGGTTTTCAGCACAGACGAAGGTCCGCTTTTGGAGAACCAGGTGTGGAACTGAAACCAGATTAGAGTTCAGTGGCCCTGCCGGTCGAAGAGGTTTAAGGTACAAGGCGCAAGGCATAAGGAGAGAATACGTTTTCTTTTATTGTTTTTGCCCTGTGCCCTGTGCCTTCAGCCTTGAGCCGTTCCCTTTATGGGTAGCGCAAAGCCAGGTTCTTTGGGCTCGGATTTTTTACTTTTTCTCTGCCAACCGTTTCATCTTTCTCCCATAGTGTGTAGCTATGATGTCGCGGAGATACTGGCGGTCGGTAGGAGAAATGCTGGTGAAACGGAGACCCACCCCACACGGAGGTTTGTCTTCTTCAGAGCAGAGGGGATTTGACCAGGCCACCTCAGCAGAAATATTCAGAGAGTTACGATTGGGGGCCATGACAAATACCCTGAGCTTCTCTTTGGGACGGAGGTGGGCTCGACAGAGAATGAATGCCCCACTGGCACCGATATTTTTTGTCTCTGCTACGGTGGCACCCTGAGAGGTTAAAAGGACAACAGGCCAGCTAACTTCGACTCTGGAATGCGACCTTTTTTCTGATACCGCAGGGGTATTCAAAAACATACCTCCAACTGTTCAGCTTTATAGACTCCACCCGGCTCTCCAACAGACCCGAGGTGCTTTAGATCCTCATAAACAGCCACTGAACGAGGACAGAGGCTTGGTTCGAAGGATGACCAGTGCAAATGCTGTGCCTGTCAGAAAGCTGTCGGCGAGCCATCAATTTTTTTACCGTGACTGGAATGAAGGTATCGGCTAGAGTTGAGGAAAGAGGTGGAAGAACTCTGTCATCTGAGGGAAAGTGGGGAGAGAATCACCCATGCTGCCGTATCTTGAAATGTTACTTGAAAAATCCTTCGAAGTCATTCCAGGTGAGTCCTACAACCAATACCGGCAAGAGGTGGAAGAACAGGTGGCTCAGTCATACCTGTTTTATGAAGTCTCTCTCATGCAACAAAAGCCGTGGCAGTTTATGCGCGCTCGGGAATATCCTCTCTTTGCCCGTTATTTAAAAGCCAAAGGGTTGGATCCCCACACCGCCCATGGGGTTGTTGTGGCCATTTTTCATTCCGATAGATGCTATCTGTTAAGCGGTGAGGACTTTCTTAAAGTCTACCGTGAAATGGAAGGTCTCGATGCCGCAGCATTCTTGAAAAAGGTGCAGCAGTGGCTGGCCACCTGATTCCCCCAACAATTCAAATTGAACATTTCGCATTTCGCATTGCACATCTGGCATTTTAATAACATAATCCCCTTACCATGACGCCTCATTCAGTCAAGACAGCTAATCAATGCCAAATGAGAAATGTGCAATGTGAAATGTTCAATGATGAATTGCTAAAGTTTCCAGCCCCAAAACTGAAGAAAGCCGGCGAAATCCGACATGTCCGATGCTTCTCTGTTCCAAGGTTTCAGACTGGTATAGAACGGGTTTTCGTACCTATCATTTTCACCGTAGACTTTGTCCGTTCCCACAAAGAAGTCCCAAGAAATCAAGCTCAACAATAGTGTTTCCCAGAATTTCATCGAACGCTTCACATGCCCTTTCTGGGGGCCATAGTCATAATAGAAGCTGGTAGTTTCACCGTCCAGAGGAATTCTTTCCAGATCGCTCACTGGCTCCAGTGGTGCCTGAATAACAAAAAAGCTTCCTGGTTGTGATAAGTCTGCCACGTCAACTATTTCCAGATCCATGATCCTGTGTACACCTGGTCTCAAATGTACAAGCAGGGTAGGGCGTTCTTTTTTCTGGTAGTCCAGGATAGCAGGTAATTGCTCACCGTAAACATCGAGAACCATATCTTGCCAATCCTCGGGCAAAGCATCCCGGGGTAGGTAGGTTGTCGGTACGATGGCAACATAGCAGCCGCAGGTGCCAACGGTAGTGACCAGAACAGGTCGTTGTTGGGAATCCAAGGTTATGACAACTATGACACCCACGTTATTGCCGCTGGTAAGGTTAAAAGGAATTATGCTGAAGGGCACTTTGGGAAAGTGGATCCGGTAGACCAAATTGGTGTATTTTCCGTGCTCGGTAGAAAATTCTTGCTTCAGATAAAAGATCACCGGTTTTGTGGCATCCACGTAGATGATCTCTTCGCCTTTTTCATCAAACCGAGCCGCCGGCCGACCAATGCGATTGTACTCTCTTTGGTAATCGTAGGTTAAAAAGACAGGAGCATATCTGTTCAGAACTTTATCTTCTTCTCCGTCGGCTAAGTAGATTGTATGCACCTTCTCTGGGGGTAACTTCTGATGGTGAGCACATCCGGAAACAGTTATGGCCAGAGCAATCAAGAAAACTCTCACAGCAATCATTTTACACCCCTCCCGAAACCGGTCGTTTCATTTGTCCATGCATTATAATCATTTTTTTGTCGAACACACTAAATCCCGCATTTTGCGCTGGTCTTCCGTCCACAATTATTATAGGTTATCGCCTGTTTCTGCCGTCTTTTGGGAGTCGGTTTTGAGAAGTCGTTATTACCGCAACAGGCGTAAAAACTGACGATTACATAAAAAATAAATGACTTGAGTGCACTAGGAGCGAGGCTTGATCGGAACCATAGTGAATACTGGAGCCGTCTTGGCGGGTAGTGCGGTTGGGATTTCTGCTGGCAAACGCTTGCCTGAGAGGATAAGGACCATTCTCATGCAGGGTCTTGGCCTATCGGTAGTGCTCATTGGTTTGAAAATGGCCCTCTCGGGCGAGAAATTGATTGCCACAATCGGCTATCTTCTCTTAGGTGGATTGACGGGAGAACTCCTTCGCATCGAAGAACGTATAGAAAAGGTAGGGGAGTGGTTGAAAAAGCGTTCAGGCTCTGACTCCTCATCCTTCGTGCAAGGATTTGTTTCCGCCTCTCTCCTTTATCTCGTTGGTGCCATGATGATTGTCGGTTCCATACAGGACGGCACTGCAGGAGATCCTAGTACCCTCTACGTCAAGTCTCTCTTGGATGGTGTTGCCTCAATAGCCCTGGCATCTACCTTCGGAGTGGGGGTTGCCTTTTCTGCTCTTTCCGTCTTCGTGGTCCAAGGCTCCATAACACTACTGGCCTCGAAACTGTTGTTTCTCCAGAATCCCAATGTCCTGAACGCCATCACCGGTACAGGAGGACTGCTTATTTTGGGGATTGGTATCAATCTGCTGGAGCTCAAATATATAAAAACGGGCAACCTCTTGCCAGCGCTAGTGTATGCCATAGTGGGAGCAGTGATCATGGGTTAAAAGGAGGTCTTAATGATCGAAGATTTAATAAAAAAAACTAGAAGCTATAGGCGATTTCACCAGGACTTTGAGATCGAACTCAAGACTTTAAGGGAGCTGGTGGAACTGGCAAGGCTCTCGGCGGCAGCAGGCAATCTTCAACCACTCAAGTACATGCTCTCTAACGATTCCAAGAAAAATGAGACAATATTTGAAAATCTTGGCTGGGCCGGCTACCTCAAAGACTGGCCCGGCCCAGGTGAGGGTGAGCGACCTTCAGCGTACATCATTGTTCTGGGAGACAAGAAAATATGCAAATCCTTCGGCTGTGACCATGGTATTGCCTGTCAGAACATTATGCTGGGTGCGGTTGAAAAAGGCTTGGGTGGTTGCATGATAGGTTCAGTGAACCGAGAAAGACTCAGAAAAAATCTCAATATACCCGATCATCTCGAGATACTTCTGGTAATGGCGTTGGGCAAGCCCAAAGAGACAGTAGTTCTCGAAACTGTGGGACCGGATGGTGACATCAAGTACTGGCGGGACAGTGAGGGGCTGCACCACGTGCCCAAGAGAACGCTAGAAGACATTATCGTGGGTTAGCATGGGGGAAAGAGCATAGGGCATAGGGCATGGAGCATAGAGTTAACTCTCCTCTGCACGCTGCCACTAGTCATTCCACCTTCGACCTGTTACAATTCGCCCGTTATCAGGGGCGATACCATCTGAGCATTGTGGAAGGTCTCGCTCTAAATCCTCAATAATGCAATCACAGTTTCCGTAACGTGGTTTAATCAACCGTATGCTATACGATTTCCACATTCATACCCGTAATTACTCGGACTGCTCCATAAGTTCGGCGGAGGAAATGTGCCAAAGGGCTGTTGAGGCGGGGCTGGCAGGAATCGCTCTGACCGAACACGACGTCTGGTGGCCTCTGACTGACATTCAGGAACTACAGCACAAGTTTCCACAACTGACCATCCTGCGAGGAATTGAATATACTTGCCCCGAAGGACATTTTTTGGTGTTTCTCCCCAACCCCGAAAACGGTGAGATTCCTGGGTGGTGCTCCGTACTCGATCTGATTCCTTTGGTCCACAATTATGGTGGAATCGTCATCTGGGCCCATCCCTTTCGCTTTAGCTCAAAGTGGCCTAAGTGGTTGAAACACGTAAGGCCCGATGGCATGGAGGTGGCCAGCAGTAACATGCACCGCCAAGCCGAAGCCAAGGCAAGAAAAGTTGCTGCAGATAAAGGCATATTAACCTTCCACAACAGCGATGCCCACGATGCCTTCATTGTAGGCAGGTACATAAACGAATTGGATATCCACCTGACCTGTGTCGAAGATTTTATCACCTATGTCCGTAAGCAAGAAAACGGAGACGGTATCAAGCCAGCCTCTCCGGTGGGAGCGGCTTCCTCGTCCTGCCTGTCCCCGGCATAGTCCCGGGTAGCTTACCTGCCCTGCCTGTCCCGGGCATGGTCCCGGGGAGCCTGTAGAAGGGTCGAAGGGGTCGCAGGATAGTTGCGATGCACTGCAGACCGATTGTTTTTACGGTGGGAATCGGATGGCTCGAACGGTTAGCAAGACCGAAATCTACGTTGGCTACACCATCCTGATTTTTCTGGTGGTGATCTCTGGCGGAATTCTCCTCAAACAATCCCAGTACAACCCAGCTATCTTCAAGCCAACCACATTTCAGCCAGAAAATCCTACTCTAACATCTCCCCCGGCCAGCTCTCAATCAGACCTCATGCAGTATGCACCGAAGTCACTGACCGCACTTACTCCCCCCGAAGTCTTTGGGCCCGAAAACCTCTCAGACAAGATCAACGGTAAGGCTGAACTCTATCTCTCAGCTGGATTTGTTGGTCTTGTTAGTCAGCGCTTTGCCATTGAAGATGAGCCCACTGCTTGGATGGAAGCATTCATTTACGACATGGGTTCCCCGCGGGGTTCTTACGCTGTTTACAGTTTGCAGAAAAGGTCTGATGCCACAGAGTTGGACACAGGCGATTTTGCTTACAGAACAGAAAATGCACTTTATTTTGTTCACGGCTCTTACTACGTGGAGATGGTTGCGTCGGTTGCCCAGGAGAGGATGGCTGAATCGATCCTCGCGTTCGGCGATAATTTTACCCGCAAAACCACAACGGGGAACGAGGCAATCAATGAATTTCTCCTGTTTCCAACAAAGTACCTCAATAAAGGAAGCATTTCCCTCTTACCTTCAGACGCTTTTGGCTTTCAGCAGTTCGATTCAATTTTCACTGCCCAGTATGAAATGGGAGATACAGAGCTAACCGCATTCCTGTCTCAGCGTCAAAGTCCAGCTGAAGCCGCCAGGCTGGTAGAATCCTACACCTCATTCTTACGAGAATTCGGTGGTACCGAGCTGAAATCCACCCTGAACATCCCTGGAGTAAAGCTGGTGGAAATAATGGACACCTTTGAATTGATCTTCAGCCGGGGCCGCATCCTCGCCGGCGTCCACGGCGCCGAGAACAGAAAAGCGGCGGAAGAGCTTACCCTGATGTTGAACCAGAGTCTGGCGGAGAAGGGCCAGTGAATCAAAGAGCGCAGCAGCACACAACAAATCGAAGGGATTTTCTTCTGCGATTGCTCAAGGGAGGTATTTCCATCGGTGCTGCTTGCTCTTTGAGCTATTGGTTGTATGACGCCGCCGGTCCTGGAGTAGCCCGAGAAGAAAAAAACTTGGTGACCCTTCCAGATTTCTCCCTTCCCAGCCTCAAAGGCAAAATGAGCATTGTTACAGGGGTTGATCGCACTGAAACGATCAGACGGGCCTTAAACGCCTTGGGTGGCATCGAAAGTTTTATCAAACGGGGCGATAAGGTGCTGCTGAAAGTGAACGCTGCTTTCGCAACTCCTCCGATCCTATCGGCGACAACGAATCCTCAACTGGTGGCTGAGGTAGCTCGCCTGTGCTACAAGGCCGGAGCCTCTTCAGTGGTGGTTACAGACAATCCTATAAATGATCCCGCCAGTAGCTTTGCCCTAACCGGGATTGGGGAGGCAGCTAAGTCAGCGGGAGCCAAAGTCCTTGTCCCAAAAAAGAGTTTTTTTCAACCCACAACGGTTTCCGCTGGTGTCTTGATCCAAGACTGGCCAATCCTCTGGCAGCCATTCCAAAAGATAAACAAGGTGATTGGCATAGCTCCAGTGAAAGATCACCACCGCAGTGGCGCTTCCATGACCATGAAGAACTGGTATGGACTTTTAGGCGGCCGCCGCAACATCTTCCACCAAGATATCAATACTATCATCACGGAACTGGCCATGATGGTAAGACCAACTCTGGTCATCCTCGACGGCACCTCAGCCATGATGACCAACGGTCCTACTGGGGGATCACTGTCGGACTTAAGACAGACAAATACAATGATCGTCAGTACTGATCAGGTGGCGGCTGACGCCTTCGGAGCTACCCTGCTGGGAAAGACCGCAGCAAACCTTCCCTACATCCCCAAAGCAGCAGCAGCGGGGCTGGGAACAGCAGATTACGAAGCACTCAAGCCGATACGACTGAATACCGCATAGCGCAAAGAGCATGGCGCATAGCGTTGGCACCAGTGCCAGCAATGTTCAAAGGAACTGCACCTTAAGGTTGCCCATATAATGACTGGTCATACAGAATTACGACAGATTAAGAACACTACGGAATTACGCTCTGCGCTTAGCGCTATGCGCTTTGCGAATGAGGCTTCATGCGCATCGTAACGGTCAGACGCATAACTCAGGTCTTCTTCTTCTTACTCTTTATCTGGTTTTGCATTGTCACCACCATCGGGGTTGAGTGGTGGCAGTTGCGGGGCTGGCCGGTCAACTGGTTACTCCAACTTGACCCCCTGGTCGCAGTGGCCACCATGCTCAGCACCCAGTCGCTTTACCGGGGCCTTTTGTGGGCGTTGGTAACCGTGGTATTGACCATAATCTTGGGTAGATTCTTCTGCAGCTGGGTATGTCCCTTTGGCACCTTACACCATTTCGTCGGCTACCTAGGAAGACGAGCAAAACGAGTTTCAGAAAAAATCCGACTCAATCAATACCACCCCGGCCAGTCCATCAAGTATTACCTTCTTATATTCTTGCTTACCGCGTCTGCCTCCAGCCTACTTGGTCGTCTATTCAGAATTGTTCCCGAAAGACCCACTCTTTCTCTGGTGGTGCTGACAATTGCTCTCGTCGGGATAGCCTTGCTTTCCTTGCTGAAAGTCGTGCCCGACCCAAAGAAGGCGATGACCATCCTCTTCACCCTTATCGGATTGTGGCTGGTACTCGGTCTGATATTCCCGGCCGAAAACCTGATTGCCGCCTCCCTGCAGACCGGCCTGCTGGACCCAATCCCTCTGTTCCACCGTTCAATAAACCTCACTCTTTTGCCTCTTGCAGAGGGGCTTTCCGCCAGTCAGCGTTATTATCAGGGCGGATTGTTAATCGGAGCTGTTTTTCTGACAGCGGTCTTCTTGAACCTCAAGGTTCCCCGATTTTACTGCAGGTTCGTCTGCCCGTTGGGCGCCCTTTTTGGCGTGCTCGGGACCTTCTCGCTCTGGAGAATAGGGAGAAGTGGGGATGAATGCAGCCAATGCCAGCTCTGTGACACCAATTGCGAGGGAGCCTGCCAACCCGCCGACAAGATCCGCATAAGTGAATGTGTGCTCTGCATGAACTGCTTGGAAAGCTGCCAACACGGTATAGTCAACTACCGCACTGCGCCGTCTGAAGCCGGTGAGATATCCCTGCCAGATCTTTCCCGCCGGGGATTTTTAGTTTCTTTTCTCTCGGGGGCAATGGCCATTCCAGTGGTGCGTCTAGGGGGTTTGGTAGGTGCCAACAACTTTCCCCCTTCCGTTATTCGTCCTCCTGGCGCCTTGGCTGAATCTGATTTCCTGGCCCGATGTCTCAAGTGCGGCCAATGTATGCGAATCTGTCCCACCAATATCATTCACCCGGCTGGACTGGAGAGCGGCCTGGAGGGGTTGTGGTCTCCCATCTTGAACTTCCGAATCGGCACCAGCGGCTGCCAGCTCAACTGTATTGCCTGCTCACACATTTGTCCCACCGCGGCAATCCGGCCTATCACCCTGGAAGAAAAACTTGGTCAGAAAGATTACGCCCAGACGGGCCCAATCCGATTGGGCACCGCCTTTGTTGATAGGGGACGCTGCCTGCCCTGGGCCATGGACAGGCCATGTATCGTCTGCCAGGAGAACTGTCCGGTCAGCCCAAAAGCCATCTTTACGAGGGAATATTTTAGTACGGTTCGAAACGGTTTATTTCGTTTTCTCCACCATGAAAAACAAACCCTGGTACTTGAGGGGGATGGTTTGCCGCCGGATAAGCTGGCTACGGGTGATTACTATGTTACAGCCACCCACCGGGGCAGTGAGCTGCGTTGGCGCATAGTTGGCAACACCAGCAACAAGGTGACCCTCTCTGAAGGTAACTCCCCGGTCACTGCACTGGAGCCTGGAAAAGGAATCGCCATACAGGTAAGGCTCCAACGCCCCTATGTGGACCCGAACCTGTGCATAGGCTGCGGTATTTGCGAGCATGAATGTCCCGTCAGCGGCAAGAGAGCCATCCGGGTTACTGCGGAGAACGAGTCGAGAAGCCCAGGCAGGTCACTGTTGCTGCCAAATATATAAATTATCGCGCAAGGGCTAGCTAACAGCGGACAGCAGGCAGAAATCAGAGAACATGGAGCATAGGGCATAGAGCTACAGGCAAGAAAGGATTTTTAGGTTATTGGTGATGGGTAATGGGTAACAACCTATCGCCTATAACCTGGAAAACAAGGCTTCTACGACTTCAGCGACTTCAACGGTCTTATCGATTTAACGAATCGACCACTTGACCAATCAACTAACTAATCTTCGCTATGCGCTTTGCGCCAGGCGCATCAAGAGGATCAGGTATGTCTAAGAAGAAAGGGAATTTCACCCGGCGGGATTTTCTTAAAACGGCGGGGGTGGCTACCGTAGGATCTCTTTTAGGTGCGACTGAAACAATGGGCAAGATCAGCGACAATTCCGGCACAGAGATCGCGGTGGTCCCCACGAGGTCTTTCGGCAAAACGGGAGTA
>JBFFBS010000109.1:0-12166 GCA_041560295.1 Syntrophobacteria bacterium
ACATTTCCCAGATTGCTGTAAACCTCGGCGAAGTGAGGTTTGAGCTCGAGAGCCCTGGAAAAATGGGCTATGGCCTGGTCAAGCTTGCCCTGCTGTGCCAAAAAGGTTCCAAAATTGTTGTGTATGCCTGCATCATGAGGCTTGATCTCCAGTGCCTTTTGATACTGTTCAGTGGCCGCTTCGATCTCCTTCAGTTTAACCAGGGCACCAGCCAGATTGTTGTGAATCTCAGCAGAGTCAGGATTAAGCCGCAGTGCTTCAGAGTAATGTCTCCTCGCTTCTTTGAGCTTTCCCTGTTTGGCCAAAAGAATCCCCAGGTTGTTGTGTGCTTCGGCATGGTTGGGTTTGATCTCTAGGGCTTTGTAGTAGTGAGCAATAGCCTCATCAAACTTCTCCTGGAGGTACAGGACTTTTGCCATGTTGTAATGAGTGAGCGCGTTGTCGGGCTTAATCCTCAAGGCCCTGGTGTAATGAGTCATGGCTGCGGCCAAGCTTCCATCTTCTTGTAATAAGAACCCGAGGTTGTTGTGTGCCATCCATGCATTCGGGTTCTTTGCAATGGTGTCACGATAGAGCATTTGAGCATCCCGATAAATTGAGCCCTGCTTCCAGACTCCCAACCCTAAAGCCAAAAGGGCTCCAAAACAGGCAACAAAGCCGAGGTTTCTGGAGCTCGAGCCAAGTCGTATGCAGAAGATCGAGATACTGGCGGAGAATAATGAAATTAAGCCTATGCTGGCAAGGTACTGGAAATGATCGGCGACAAAGGAAAAACGCATTGGATATACATCGAAAAACCCCAGTGCCGGGAACAGGGTTCCAGCAAAAAATAGCACAGCCACCAGGGGTCCCTTGCCTAACCGCTGCCTCAATAACCACAATGTGAAAATGACCGCCATTGCAGCTACAGGAAAAAGATACTGCCACCAAGCCCCAGCATCGATCTGCCATCTTGGGTAGATAAAGGTGAGTTCAAAGGGCCATACAAGTTTCCCCGCATAAAACCACAGGGCTCTGCCGGCAACAAGGAAGCGATCCAAGAAAGACAAGGCCCATTCCTCACCCTGGGCGCCCACGTGGTATTTCTCCAGCCATGCCGTTGTCAACCCAAGAGCAACACCCACTACAAAGAAGGGAATCAAGGGAAGGATTTGGCGCCAGCGGATGCGGTCTTGCTGCCACCACAAGACCAGAAGAATTGCTGCAGGCAGGGAGCAGGTTACTGTTTTACTCAAAAGCGCACAAAGAAACAGAAAGAGTGACAGCGCATAGAAACGCCAGCGGTTTCCACCATCGTCCGAGGATGGGGTGTGCATGCTGGGGGTTATGGAGGTAGATCCGGGGTCGGCAGCCAAGTTGCAGAAGCGGAGGTAGGCCAGAAAAGAGCAAAGGTAAAATAAGCCCGAAAGCACATTCTTGCGCTCGGTAATCCAAGCCACCGATTCCACCTGCACTGGGTGGAGTGCAAAGATGAGTGCGGCCAGCCACGCACCCTCCACCCGCAGATATCGCAGCATCATTAGCAGTAGGATAGCATTTAAGGCGTGGAGCAACACATTGACCAGGTGATAGCCGAAAGGATGCAGTTGCCATAAATGATATTCCAGCCAAAAACTGGTATGTACCAGGGGATAGTATTGAGGCAAGGCCTTGGGCTCGAGCCAGATTCTTCGCAGACCGTCAAGTGTTCTCAGGGTAACGTTTTCTGTGATGTAGCTATCATCATCCCATATATAGCCGCCGCGCATTGCTGGGATGTAGGCCACCAGGGTTGCCAAAAAAATGAGCCCGGCCCAAAAGATGACCGTTTTGTGGGATAACTTCATAATATTCCCGTTAAGACCACAACATAGAAGCACAGTCGAATTCTAGATGCAAACGATGAGATGGTGAGCTCAACGCTGTTCAATTGGATATAGGGTGTGGGTTGCTGCGAATGATGCAGTCATTAGAGGACAAAACAGCAAGAAAGCTATCAACAAAGTAGTGGCACAAATGCACACCTTCAGTGGCGAATTGGTTTTAAAATGTTTTTCATTCATCTTCTCATCTCCTTGCTGCTATGCAGCCACAGAGAAACCTCAAAATAAAATCTAGCTAAAAAGTAGGGTTAGGCAAGAAGTATGCCTTAACTACGCTCAGGATACGACAACGAGGTGAGCTTTGTAAAGAGCAACGAGAAACCCCCCACCGACTCAGAAAGCCAGTAGGGGCCCAGGTGGTAGCGGACCTCTTGCTTGGGGGCTAGGGGTCGCTACCGTTTCACAAAACAGCACGAAAAAAGTAGTTGCCACAATAAAAAAGCGGAGCCGAAGCTCCGCTCGTCATTGTAAGCTTTTAAGATTAATAGCGAGGGAAATCCTACCGAGAAATCCACCTTTCCTGTCAGATTGACAAATCCAAGAACTTACTCTAGCCTCGAAGACCTAACCCGGAAAGTCGCCCCGGGGAGGGCCAAAGTACAAGGAGGAGACGAGATGAAATGCAACCTTATACCTGCGCGTTGGGCGGCATTATTCTGCACAGTGCTCATTGTCCTAACGAGTTGTACTTCCAAACGAGTGGCACCCCCACCCGCAGGCAAAACCTTTCAAGTACCCTGGGGAGCTGTGCCTTTGGAAAGATGGGACCCGACGGTTGAGAAGACCTTCGAGCGGGACCTCATAGAAGCGGCAAAAGTTCGTCTCCGAGAGCTTCGCAAAGAGGCACGAGGCAAACCCATTACAGTTAGGCTGCTGGCGCTTTCCGGGGGAGGATCTCACGGCGCCTACGGGGCCGGGGTTCTCATTGGCTGGACGGACGCCGGCACCCGCCCGGAGTTCGATGTGGTGACCGGTATTTCTACCGGAGCCTTGACGGCCACAGCTGTATTTCTCGGGCCGGAGCAAGACGACACCCTCAGGATGTATACCAAGGTTTCGAACAAGGATATTTTCAAGTCTCGGGGCCTGCTTGCTGTTTTAACCGAGGATAGCATGTATGATGCGGCACCATTGCGAGCGCTCATTGCCAAGCAGATTGACGAAGGTGTGCTGCAAGCGGTTGCCCGGGAGTATGCCAGAGGGAGGAGGCTTTTTGTGGGTACCGTCAACCTTGACGCCCAAGCCTTCACGATTTGGGATATGGGGTTTATTGCCTCCAGCGACCGGCCGGATAAGCTGGAGCGCTACCGGGATGTCATCCTGGCCTCGGCGTCCGTTCCTGTGCTCTTCCCTCCCGTCTACATTCCGGTTGAGGTGGGCGGCGAATCCTATCGACAGATGCATGTGGATGGCGGCGCCAGAGAGATGATTTTCCTCCCTGAATTTATTCAAGATTTTGACAAGGCCATTGCTGAAGCTGGCCTCAGCCGTTCCGAGGTGCAGGGCGAAATCTACGTGCTCTTTAACGGTAGGGCCGCTGCCAGGGGGACGTATGAACCTTTGAAACCCAGGGCATTGTCTGTTATGGAAGAGTTTGTGCGTACCCTCATGAGGAAGAACACCACCAGCAGTATTTATCAGATCTGGGTACGAGGATTGATTCACAAGATGGACATTCACCTTACCGATATTCCACCTGAGTACAAAGATTTGCAGAACGATATGGAGTTTAACCCTGATGATATGAAACGACTGTTCGAGTTTGGGTACAACCGGTCTGTCAAAGGTCAGGCTTGGTGGACTCAGCCTGCGGTAGAGAATTACCAGGAGCTCATCAGGAGGATCAACCCAGCGGAGGTGATAGGAGAGATGGAGGCCAGGCCAGAGCTCCGCCGTCTTGAAATGTGGCGTCCTAAAGAATGAAACATGTGGTGATCCGATAGCTGAACCAGCGAGCGCATTACCCGTCCCGCCCCTGGGCGGGAGGGCGGGGTTAGCGAGTGAACCTGATAAAATGGGCGCACACCTTGTCTGTAATAAAGTCCTTTCATTACCCGACTATTGAGCAAATGGATTGGGAAGCGGACAATCCTGATGCTAGCAAACAAACAAAAGGCGATGAGAAATGAAAACCTGGTTACAACACCTGTTACACCCTCTCCATCTGTGGGCCCGGTTTCGGGGGCACTGCAAGAGATGTTTCAGGGTGTACGAGAGTTATGTGTGGCAGCCTTTTATAAGGCACCAGCTCAGGAGAAACTCATGAGAGAATAGGTCCGCGTCGAAGGGATACGTGGTACCGTTTACGTTTTGATTAACATAAAGATAGTACTTTTCATTCTGTCTATATTTTTATTGATGGGTATCTATAATTATTGGTTGACTGGCTTTATTTTCTCCTGATTTTAGTCTGTTATCTACCATAATTTCAAACCCCTCCCTGCCGGCCAGGAATAGGCTTGCCTTTTACCCTCCTTGTATGGTATGAAGCCTCAATTTTCAAAAACAGGGTCCGGTGGAGGTTTCACCAAACAGGGGAGCAAGGGGTGGTCAAGCAATTCATTAACAGACCGGTTGCAAAGTTGTCTGTTTTATTCAGTGGATTTGGGTCTCCAGAAAATCGCCGACATCGCAGGGCCAGGATTAAATGGCCCGTGGTGATGACCACGTCAAATGGCCTGGTTGATGGTCAAACACAAAATGTCAGTCTCGGAGGGGCGTTTATCCGCTGTCCTGTAAAGCCTGATGTGGAAGATAATTTTCGTCTGGTTATGAGTACCAAGGATCGTTTAGTTTTGGTCAACGCAGAGATTGTCTGGAGCAACGGTCGCAAGTCTGAAGGTAAGTCTGCCTACCATGAGATGGGTATCCGCTTTACCAAGCTTTCCGGCAATGACCGCACTTTCCTCAGCGGCGTCATTTCAAGTCACACCTAACGCCATCGCATAACTTAACAAAAAAGCTCAGAATCTGGCATTTTATACAGCGCTCTGATCTGGTCGATGACCGTATCAGGAAGATAGCGTCCCCAGAGCTTTATGGGCAATCTGTCGATATGAATTTGGGGGCTTACTCCGACAGCAAAAAGATATTCAATGAGAAATTCCACATTCATGGGGATGTACCCTCTATAAACCTTGTTATCTCTCTGAGCTATGATTCTTTCTTCGTGCAGGCTGTTGCCCAGCTCTGACTCCACCATGTCAGCGAAGGTGGAAAGGATCAGTTCCATTTTGAGGGTAGGTTTAGAGCTCTCCAAGAAAGGCTCCAATCCTTTTTTCAATTCTGCTTCAGGAAGACCACGTTCGAGGTATCTATCCCAAGCACGCAAGTCCATATAGCTGCGGCAGACACGTTCCTGGTCCCAAGGCACTTCAATGATGAGGCTGGTAGCCTGGTATCTTCCAGAAAAGTTCTCCCGGTCGATCACTCTGATGTTCGGATCCTTGGAAAGTTTTTTTTCAAGCTGAGAAAGCTTGTCTTCAGCCGCAACAATCTTGAGACCCCCGACGTCGTGAATTTTAAGAGCCGTCTTATCAAGTTCAATATTGTTATTTTTGAATCTCCCGGCAATGTCCCTTTCTGCAGTAATAAACTCGAAATCCATTTGTTTGGGTGGGGTGATGAGTTCTTTCAGGGGTACATTATGTTCTTGCGCTCGCTCCTCTGCCATCTCCCTCGCTCGATCTTGAACCAACTGGAAGATCCAATTGGCCACGTAACGGTTGGCCTTTTCCGCTATCCTTCTGGGACGTTTTACTCGATAGAGGGCCAAGAGGTGATTCTGTTGATCCACGCAAATGGCGCCATTGATGGGTGCCTCTCGGTAGAAGAACTCGGGATTTGTTTGGTAGAGATGGATCAGTTCTTTGGTACGAGTATTTCCGTCCTGACCGCTTAGGCAGATAGCATCACGAAGCTGGCCTTTGAACTGGATGTGTTCCTGTTGGAATGGTTGCCCATGGGCCGTCTGCAGCAAAACCCCGGCCACAGCCTCAAGAGTCTGGCCCAGTACGAAGCCATCGCAGATAAGGATTTTGGTGATGCGGGTGCCATCGTTGGGCTCTAGTCGACCCAGAAGCCAGCGCTCGGTGATGTCAAATAAATCGTCTCGGTGTATGAATGAAGACAGGTACATGTTCTGTTAAGGGACTCCTTGTTGCATGCAGTCTCGAATTGTTGAGTTTTTCCGGGCTAGAGCACAACAAACTGTCGCAAAAGGTCCCAATTTATTTCACTTGCAATCGTAAGGCGTAAAGGGCGAAGCTTTACTGGATCAAACGTTATGGGGTGAATGTGATTTGCAATTCCCCCTTGCCGGTGGGCAATGGCCGCCCTCTATCTGAGTGGCATTTGTCCAGATCAACTGCCAGGCAATTTAGACAGTCTTGTATTTGAAAATTCGGTTTACTATTCCGAAAGACAAATAAAAGATTACCAGAACAGGCAACACTATTGGAAACAAAATGAAAAGATATACTCTTACTGTCTCTCGGCCGCTGGCAATCCAACCAGCAGACTTCTCGCCGTATGCCCATGATTTCAGTGCCATAGAGAATCTGACCATAGCGATGATAAAAACAGGGTAAAACAATGAAATGGCTAAACCCAGAAGTAACCCATGGGCAAGAGGAAGATATCTACCGATGATAGCTACAGATGAGGCCATAGTCCCGATCGCAATGCTCATAACAACGAGAAAGGCTTTTTCTTCTTTAAGCATAATATTTTCTCTCTATCCCCAGCTGGCTAGTCTCCGTGGCTGGGTTCAAAAGCAATGGAGAAAAGGCCATAGTATCAAACAGAGTAAGCGCTTTTTCAAAGCAGGAATCATGCCAAGCACACCTGGCGTTGAGCCATCAGCACTGTCTCATGGGTGTTGACACATTTGCCCCTCTCGACGGGAAAGGTGATTTATGAAAATCATATGGTTTTGTTGCTGGCCCCCGCGAATTTGTGGGATATTATGTAAGGTAGAGGAAGGGGTCCAGGGCGAAAATAAAGTGGTTGAGTCAACCACAGCATTGATAGATAATCAATGCCAACTGTGGCACCATGGATTCGGGCAATATCCGAGGTAAGGGTAGTGGTTTCGCATGGAAGGAGAAACCAATGGCAATAGTAGCAGACAAATATCGTGGAACGCAGACGTATAGTCTTGTTTACTGTAGACTCCTCAATGCGGCCAGGAAGAAAGAGGGTGTGCCTTATGAAGAGATCGGGCAGATAATGGGCTTGGAAGCTCAGGTAGGCATGGCCAAGGAGATTGGCCAACTTCTCGGGGAGATAAATGAGGACGAGCATAATAATGGCAGGCCAATGCTCAGTGCTGTGGCTGTGGAGCCAACTACAAGAATGCCTGGAGAAGGCTTTTTTCAATTCGCCAAAGAGTTGAGTAAATTCGACGGAGAGACAGACGAGGACAAGCGAGAATTTTGGCGAGATGAAATCCAGCGAGTGTACGAAATTTGGTAGGTTTTTATAGGAGAAACTGATGGAAAAACTCATAAGGTCTATGGCCAAGAAGGTGGATACCGACGAAGCAGTTGGCTATCTGGTTTCGTGTTGCATTAAAGATGTTGTTGGTGATTATCAGATTATGGCTGGTGCGAGAACGGCAGAAGAATTCACCTCGCCCTACCAGCTCTATGCTGGATTACTTGGCAAGCTATTTCATACCATCACTCAAGGTCACCCTGAGCCGCAGAAATTGCTGCAGGAAGTACTTGACAGCGCTATTGAAGAGTTCAACCGGACAGTAGAGAGCGACAAACAAGCTTTAGATGAATTTACCGTAGTTGGAAAACTGTAGATTTTATTTGCAGAGGTCAAGACCTGAGCTCGTTCTTAATATGATTGAAGCAGTGCTAACCCGGATCATTCATGAAGCCTTTCGGCTTCAAAAACAATCCGCCCTGCGGGCCCTTCGGCTTTGCTCAGGGTCTTGAGCTTGTCGAAAGACTTCGACTGCGGCTTTTTCAAGCCTCCGCTCAGGGTTAGCCTTGAGTCCCTCGATTTCACTCGGGATCCTGAGCTTGTCGAAGGACAAGGTGTGAAACACCGCGTCGAAACCTGCATGAAAGCAAATAGCTTTCTTGCAGGTGCCGATTCACGAATCCCAGGGATTCGTGAATAATGCAGGCTAAGGTTTGCCCCCTTCCACGTTGTATCCTGCCTCGAGGCCCCGAACCAGAGCAGTGAGCACTTCATTGACCGGGGAAGCTATGCCAAGGCTGGCGGCCATTCGTGCGACGGCACCGTTGATCTGATCGATTTCCGTCTTTTTCTGCCGTTTAACATCCTGCAGCATAGAAGAAATATTGGCGGCGGTGGAGTTGCATACGGCCCTGACCTTCTCGATCTCCTCAGGTAGTTGTAGCTGTATCCCGCAACCGCTTGCTACCTGGACAGCTTCCGCTACCGCACCATCCATGACCTTCTGGCACGTGGGGATTTTCAGGAGCTCGCCATTGGGCACCCCGAGAATAGCCGTAAGGGCGTTGATGCCGACATTGACCACCAGCTTGCTCCAAAGAACAGATTGGATATCATCAACCACGTGGGCTTGTAATCCCGCCCGGTTCATTGTGGCTGCCAGATTCTGCAGTATTGCCCCGTCCGCCTGACTCGAGCTGGTTTCACTAGTCTCTCCCAACCATATCTCGCCGTAGCCGGCGTGCCGCACACGCCCCACCTTCAACAAGGTGGCGCCATGGGAAGTAGCTCCGGCAAATACCCGATCGCTTCCAAAGGATTCGCTCAGTTTCTCTATATTGCCCATGCCGTTTTGTAGGGTCAGGAGGAAACTTTCAGGAGGAATGGCGTTTTTGAGATTAGCAGCGACAACTGCTGTATCGCTAGCCTTGACGCACAAAATAAATATATCTGTAGACCGGATCTCAGTAAGGTGGGCTGTCGCTTTGATGGGAGTATGGAACGCCTCTCTTTCTCCATCGACGGCAATTCCTCTATCCTGGAGCAATGTGGCGCGTTTGGGCCGGTAATCCAAAAGAATAACCTCTTCTCCAGCCCTGGTCAGGTAGGCAGCGAGTAGAGAACCGATAGCTCCCGGCCCGATTACCGTAATAGTCATTTTCAGAGTATCCGTTTTTTCTTATTTCTTCTCCCAGCGCAGCAGCTCGGTCACCTTGCTCAAGGTGCTCCCCTCTTTGATCTCTTCCCGAATGCGATTTTCTTTTTCCAACACATCCATGCCCCGGTTAGCATACTCCACTGCCATGGCCCGGGGCAAAACAACCACGCCATCCCCATCACCCAGTAGCCAGTCTCCAGTCTCCACCCGCATATCGCCAACCGTCACCGGCACCCCAATTTCTCCGAAACCTTTGGGCTCGCCAGCGTTGGGCATGACCAGTCTACTGAAGGCAGGAAATTCCAAAGCCACGATCTCATCGCTGTCTCGGAGGGCACCGTCGATGACTACCCCAGCCAAGCCCTTTCGCACGGCAGAATGGGTGGCCAATTCTCCCCAGAGGGCGGGGCCCACTCCTCCGGCGTCTATGACGATCACGTCACCTGGCTCGGCCACGTCAATGGCCTGAACCGGCTTAGCCCAATCGCCCGGATAGGTTCTCACAGTAATCGCCCGCCCCACCATCTGGATGCCTGGGAATAATGGCCGAATTCCTTGCAGAACTCCACCGCGGTGCAGAGCATCAGAGAGGTTGGCCGCAGACACCTGTTCCAGAATTTCCCGGATTTGAGCCTCTCCTCCTCTCTTGAAAAGGGTGGTGCTTATGCTCTTGCCAGTATCGAGTCCTTGGCGGATATCACTGGCTGCCTGTTCAGGATCCAGAGCTTTGCTGATGGCACCACCGACAATTACAATGGCGGCACCGGCCGCCACAGCCTCGCCGGCGGTTTCAGAGTTGATACCACCGGCCACTCCCACCGGGATGTTCAATACCTGGCTCACCTGGCGCAAAGTCTCAAAAGGGTCCTTCCCTTGCATCTGTTCATCAACAGCGCAGTGGATGGTCACATAGTCTGCGCCTAGTTTCTCGACAAACTGTGCTCTTGACAGCACATCCTCAACCGCGATCATGTCCACCACGATTTTAGCACCATAATTCTTGCCCGCCTGGATGCACTCCTGGATGGTGGCATCGCTGGCTGCGCCGAGCACGTCAACGACATTGGCACCGGCCTTTGCCGCGGCTTCAACCTCCACCCGGCCGGTATCCATGATTTTCATATCCGCAACGATTGTGGTTTGAGGAAACAGCTTGCGCAACTCCCGGACAGCATTGAGCCCCTCGCTTTTGATGAGGGGGGTACCTGCCTCAAGCCAGTCAACTCCACCGGCGATCCCGGCTTGAGCGTTTTTCAAAGCTCGTTGCAGATCAACAAAATCAAGAGCTAGTTGCAAGATTGGCTTCACGCGTTCTCCTTTTTTTATTCGATAACCGCATGCAGTCTTAGTTCGCTATCAATGGCTTCTTCCCTATTCTGACTGAGGGCGAGCACAACCGCCTCCAGGAAAATGAAGGCAGCCTGCTCAAACAGGGAGCCAGCCATCTGGGAAGAGACTGGTTCACTATCGCGGCTCAGTTTGGTGGTGCCAGGCAGATGAATGCTATGGTCTGCCAGTGGAGCTATTCTCGAGTCCAGATGCCCGAGGATGGCAAAGATCATGGCACCATGCTTTTTGGCGAGCTGCACTGAGTCAAGAGTGGAGGCGGTTTCCCCGGAGCCGCTCAGGACCACAAGGAGGTCGCCTTCGCCAATGGCAGGGGTAATGGTTTCACCGCAAAAGTATACCCGGTAGCCAAGGTGCATCAACCGCATGCAAAAGCAGCGGAGCACATAACCCGATCTTCCCTGAGCCGAGCAAAAAATGGTATTGGCCGCCTCAATCCTACTGATAAAATCTTCCACGGCGTCATCACTGAGGCTTTGTAGCAACCGCCGGTTCTCCTCCAGGATGCTGTCTATTTTTTCCTGGATGGCCAGTTTTCCCGGGCTTAGAGGAGTATTCCGTTTAGGTTGTCGCATAAGAGGTACCTCTCAAAGAGATGAATAAAAAATGTTTCAAGGGATTGACGACTTCCGGACAGACCGGGAGTCAACTGCCATTTGCTCACTCTATAATTTAATTTGAGATGCCGGACGGGGAACCTGAAGGGAAAAGGCAGTTGGTTCGAGAAAGGCCCAATAGCCTGGGAAAAAGCCCTCCCAACCAAGTCGAGAGGGCTGTTGCAATTGTTTTTTGCAGTGGAAAAAGCCTTCCCGTCTCAGTCCAGCACCTTGGATCCAAGCGGTTTGCCCCACAAGGGAAACTCTTGTATGAGCAACTACTCTTTGAATAATATAATCAGCGAGTTTTGTCAAATAGTAAGAACGGCAGGCCGGTGCATGGAAAGGGGAAGCTTTTGTGTTTCCCCTCAGACCTCATCGTAACGGAAACAATCGACTGTATGATCGTTTACCATGCCCACAGCCTGCATAAATGCGTAACAGATTTTTGGGCCTACGAACTTGAAGCCCCTCCTTTTCAAATCACTGCTGAACCCTATTGACTCCCTTGTCTGGGCAGGGATCTCCGTCTCCTTCTTCCACCCGTTTTTAATTGGTTTTCCGCCAACAAAGCTCCACGCGTAGGTGGCAAAACTGCCGAATTCTTTTTGAACCGCCAGAAAGGCCCTACCGTTGTGGACGGCCGCTTCAATCTTGAGTCTGTTTCGAATAATCCCTTCGTTTAAAAGTAGTTCCCTGATTTTGTTGGAATCGTATCTTGCCACCTGTTGAGGATCAAAATTATCAAACGCGCTCCTGTATTCTCGGCGCTTTTTGAGGATGGTCAGCCAGCTCAGCCCAGCCTGGGCCCCCTCCAAAATGAGAAATTCGAACAGCACCTGCTCATCTTGAACTGGAGTACCCCATTCGATGTCATGGTACTCTCGGGAAAGCGGGTCAGTCTCGGCCCACTTGCATCTGGACTTCATCGTTCCTTCCTTCATTTGCCTGAATTTACTTGTTTGTCCCTTCTGCCTCTGCTATTGAAGCTCCATGCAGCAAGACCTGTCGACGAGACTTGTCGACGAGCTCAAGTCGTGTCGCTCAGGTCGAGTCGCTGCATGGAATCTTCGAAATGTAAGGAAGTGATTCCATTGTATTGTAGTTCGCTCGCTAACCCCGCAGCAAGACTTGTCGACGAGCTCAAGTCGTGTCGCTACGGGGAATGAGCTCGCTGTAGCATTTTCAAGACGTTTACGCGACACCACCCTAGGAACGAAATGAAAACCGTAAGCCAACAAGCAACATATCGTAATCAGCCCGTGGCC
>JBFFBS010000110.1:0-12054 GCA_041560295.1 Syntrophobacteria bacterium
GGCGCTTTACAAATTTAGCAGACACGCCTATCTAAATGTTTTGGCTTCGGCCCGTGATGTGAGTGGTTTTCAACATCAGTGGGTTTATCTCCGGGCGGTAGCTGAACAAGACAGTGCGCTCATCGGTCAGTTTATCAAGCGGCAGCAAGAGGAAGAGAAAGTTACCCAGGCGCTCACTTCTCGGGAAAAGAAACTCGGCAGGCTGATGGCAAAGATCGGTGAGGAAGTGACGGAGTTGGAAAAGGTCAAACGTGAGCAGGTAGCCTTGTTGCAGGATATCTACAATCAGGAGGAGATGTACCAAAACTATGTGACAGAGTTGGCAGCGGTTTCCCGCGAATTGAAGAACAAAATTGAAGAGTTGCAGCGGAAAACCGGGAGGAGTAAGGCTAGAATCCAGCCGAAAGGTGGTTTTGCCAGTAAGAAAGGGGCGTTACCTTATCCAGTCCAGGGTAAGATTATGTCTCGCTTCGGGCCAAAACAGCATAAGAAATTTGGCACTAAGATTCGTAGCAACGGCATTGAAATTACCACCGAACCACTGTCTCCAGTGGTTGCCGTCTACGGTGGACAAGTTCTTTATTCAGAGTGGGTTAAAGGGTACGGCAAGGTGATCATCATTGATCACGGTGACAAATACTACACTCTCACTGCCCATTTGGCGGAGGTGTTGAAGAAGACTGGTGCAACGGTAGAGTCGGGGGAGATCATTGGCTATGCAGGGTATTCTCCCATTGAGCAAAGCGGGGGCAGGGTTTATTTTGAAATTCGTCACCTTGGCAAAGCCATTAACCCGGAGGCGTGGTTGCTCCCTGCGTTGGCCAGTGCAGCAGGCGCTCAGGCTCGATAGAGGCACGAGACTTGCAGTATAAGTCAGATTCCTCGGCGGAATATACTCACAAACGCTGAGGGTCGCTAGTTTTTCGATGCATGAATTTCTTGAGAATTTATTCCATTGAGACTAGTGCTGGGTTAGCAAAATTACTCAATATCTGCTATTTTACAGAGTACACTTTATTTGCTGATCGAAGCACTAGGGAGGATGCATGTCGATTCGTAAACTTAGACTGACCTTTTTGGTCGTCGTACTCGTTGGATTGGTTGCGGTTTTTGCTTGGGAGCGACTAAGCATTCAGAAGGTATCTGCCGAGGACAAAACCGTCTACGAGCAACTACAGATATTCAGCGATGTCCTTGACATTGTACAAGAAAATTATGTCGAGGAGGCGGACAGTGAGGAGTTGGTCGAAGGTGCCATCACCGGCATGCTGAAGACGCTGGATCCTCACTCCTCTTATCTTAATCCCGATGCTTACAAAGAACTGCAGGTGGAAACCAAGGGCAGTTTCGGGGGCATTGGTATCGAAATCACCATCCGTGATGGTTTTTTGACCGTTGTTTCTCCCCTGGAAGGGACCCCTGCCGATGATTTGGGAATAGAGGCTGGTGACCAGATCCTCCGGGTGGACGGTGAACCCACCAAAGAAATGACCCTCATGGAGGCGGTCACAAAGATGCGTGGCCCCAAAGGAACCAAGGTGGTTCTTACCATAATGAGGGAAGGGTTTATAAAACCGAAAGATTTTGTGATCACCAGAGCCACTATTGCCATCAAAAGCGTGAGGGCCAAGACCTTAGAACCAGGTTACGGCTACCTTCGTCTCTCTCAATTTCAGAGCACCACTGCCAGGGATCTGCGCCAGGCACTCACCGAGCTGGAAAAAGAAAATCAGCCCATGAAAGGACTGATATTGGATATGAGAAACAACCCCGGTGGTCTCCTGGACCAGGCCGTCAAGGTGAGTGATGAATTTCTCGACGAAGGATTGATTGTTTACACGGGTGGCAGACTCAAGAGTCAGGATATGAGGTTTGAGGCACACACAAATACCAGGCCCCACCACTATCCTATTGTGGTTCTGGTAAATGAAGGTAGTGCCAGTGCGGCAGAAATTGTTGCCGGAGCTCTTCAGGATCACAAGCGAGCTGTGGTGGTGGGAGTGGAAACCTTTGGTAAAGGTTCAGTGCAGACGGTGATGCCCCTCAGGAACGGCGCGGCTTTGCGTCTCACCACCTCTCTTTACTACACTCCTAGCGGTCGCTCTATTCAGGCAAAAGGCATTGAACCTGACATAGTAGTGGAGAGGGAACTTCCCCTGAAGAGAGATGACGAAAGCGGGCGACTCAGGGTGATTCGGGAAGAGGACTTAAAGAATCACATGGACGGAGAGGGCAAGACAGAATCTGGAACCAAACCGGATTCCACCCACGACTCCGAAAGCAAGAAACAACTGAAAAGTGATAATCAACTGGCTCGGGCACTGGAGGTGCTCAAGAGTTGGGAAATTCTCTCACAGATGAAGTACGCTCACGAGTAGCTGTTGCAGCCGTTGGGATGGTGAGAACGCAGTAACGGGCGTGTTTATCTGGGAGTACAAGGTTGAACCTGCCTGCCAGATTATCCCCTCAAAGCTGGATTGCGGCGGATCTCAGATGAGGTCTGTTGCGATCATAGGATCATTCGGTCCCAATCGCTATTGCATCCCATTGCTGCTGCCGGGTAAGATGCCCTACTGCTGGGAGCTGGCCACAGTGTCACTCACGTCCACGATACATGACCAACTACCAGATAATCAATTGCCTCCTGCACATAATAGTTTGCAAGCAAATTATTACAGCTTGCCAATGTACCGTTGTTAATGGCCGAATTCTGAACAGCGTGCTTTTCTAACGAATATGGCGAAACAGACCAAGAAAAAACCGTCAGCAAAACGTGCAAAACGACCAGCGCGAAAAAGTACTTCCAGGAAGGATTTCTTGCTCCGTTGGCCAGTCGGAATAGGACTCTTGGTCCTTGTGTGTTTGTTCCTGGGTCTGTGGCTGGCCCAAGAGCGTCGATACAAGAAAACTGCCGTTCCCGCCTATGAAGAAGAAAGGAGCAACCGTTTTGGCGAACTGGTAAGTGAGGTGGAACTTGTCATTTACCAAAGCCTGCGCCAGCTGGGAGTACATGCATCTCAGGTTCAATTCCGCAAGGTGATACATCGTGTCCAGCACAATAGACGGTGGGATTTTACCGAACTCGAGATCACACTTCCCCAAGAGCAGAGCTTAGCCAGTATTCATGATCTTTTTACTAAGAATATTGGAGCTCTTGACGGGCAAGTAACCTTAGAAAGCAGCAAGAACAGAGGCCCGGATCTGGAACTGCTCGTCAGGGTCGAGGGGAGTCTCACCCACCGTTTGGCCCTTTTCCAGGGACCCGAACAAGCCTGGCAAAAGGCACAACCAACACCAGCCCCTAAAGTGGCCATTGTTATCGATGATTTGGGTTACGATGGAAAACTAGCAAAGAGATTCCTCAAGATTGAAGGACCATTGTCTTTTTCTGTCCTTCCACATGGCACGTTCAGTAAGAGTATCGCCCGGAGAATTCATGAGGCTGGTCAGGAACTCTTGCTTCACCTTCCCATGGAGCCTACAGGCTACCCGGAAGTGAATCCGGGAGTTGGGGCTCTTTTGGTGGAGATGACAGATGTTGAGCTGGTGCAGACCCTCAGGAAGAGCCTGGATGCTTTCCCGCATGTCAAGGGAGTCAATAACCATATGGGCTCCAAGTTTTGCGAAAATGAAAGTAAGTTGAGACCTGTTATGCTGGAACTCAATACTCGAGGTCTCTTCTTTTTGGATAGCAGAACCACTAGCAAGACAAAAGCATATGCAGTGGCGCAACAACTTCATGTCCCCTCCGCTGAGCGAAATGTTTTCTTGGACAACATTCAAAATCCCCGAGCTATCCGCGCCCAGTTGAACCGACTCACTGAGTTGGCACGTCTCAGGGGCAGAGCCATTGGCATAGCCCATCCCCATGAGGTTACCCTCGAGGTGCTCAGGCGAGAGGTTCCCAAACTGTCTGGGAAGGGGGTTGAGCTGGTACCAGTATCCCAACTGGTACATAATTGAGTAAACCCTAATGTTGCATACCCAAACCGGTAAAAATCGCTGCGCTCGCGTGATAGCGTGCCATCTGTGAGCGTGCTCGCCTCGGACAGGATCTCACGTACGATCAAGTACGCATCATCCTCTCCAAGCCTGCGCGCGCTCACATCTGGCGCACTCTGACGCGTTTTTCCTCGGCGTGGGTATGCAACATTAGGGTAAAAACTCAATTATGTGTAATCAGTTATATGTTATTGGTTATAGGTGCTATGAGAGAGATGATCAGAATTGTGTTTGTCAACTCATAGAAATATAAGAATAGCGGATAATGTTTTTCCAAATAACGAATAACCTATAACTTTCAGTAAAGCGTTTCCTGAATTGCAAAGTTTGCTTGGTAGCGCTATGAAAAGACATAGTTGGACACATGTACTTTTACTCAGTCTTTTTCTCACGGGCTTGGTGGGTTTTTTCTATATGGCAGAAAATCCTTTTCTCGATCGCATCGAGCGGAGGTCTCTGGATGTTCGTTTCCTCACCCGCGGGAAAGAACCCGCCGGTCCTTATGCAGTGCTGGCAACAATTGACGAAAAAAGCCTTGATGAAATCGGCAAGTGGCCGTGGCCACGAGCCAAAATCGCAGAGTTGATTACCCGTCTTTCGGAGGAGGGTGCTAAGGTAATTGCCTTGGATATCGTCTTCTCTGAGCCTGACGCAAACAACAATCTCAAGTTCATCGAGTCCATGCAGCAGGAGACTCGCAGCCTCAGTTTGAGAGTTCCAAAGCTTGAGAGGTTCCTGGAGGAAGCGCATGCAGAGGCGGACAACGACAGCATTCTGGCTGCAGCCATTCAAAGATCCAAAGCACCGGTAGTGCTCGGTTACTTTTTCCATTTTTCCCAAGAGGAAATAGACCACCTGAGCCAGGATGAACTCAACCACAAAAGGAGCAATGTCGGGGCAAGCGCGGTCAAACTTGTCCAGTTTCTTAGCCCCCAGGCGAAAAAAGTAGAAGTCTATGAAGCCCTGTTGCCTGAATCCAACATAGATAAATTGGTCCAAGCCAGCCGTATAGCCGGCTACTATAATATTTTTCTGGATATAGATGGCACGGTGCGCTGGATTCCTTTGGTAATACGATACCAGGACCGTTTTTATCCGGCTCTTTCCCTGGAAGCAGTGCGTCTTTATGTGGGCAATAATATTCCCTTACGTGTGCGGGTAGCTGACCATGGAATCGAGTCCATTGAGCTTGGTCCGGTGACCATACCCACTGATGAAAAGGGGCGAATGCTGATCAATTTTCGCGGTGGTCCGCAGACTTTTCCCCATTACTCGGTGGCGGACATCATAGCCGGGCGCACTCCAGCCAATGCCTTCAGGGATAGGATTGTTTTCATAGGCAGTACTGCAATCGGAGTTTATGATATAAGGGTGACCCCTTTCAGTAATACCTTTCCCGGCCTGGAAGTACATGCCAACGTTGCAGATAACATCCTCAGACAGAACTTTCTCTTTCGACCCAACTGGGCTTCCCTTTTTGATCTCGGAGCAATCCTTTTCATGGGCTTGTTAACTGGGTTGGTGCTTCCACGGTTGAGAGCCATCTTCAGTGTATTGCTCATCGGTGTCCTCTTTGTTGGCTACTTAGTGGCGAGCCAGAAACTGTTCGTTGAAAAGGGCATATGGTTGAACGCAGTCTATCCGTTACTAACTATGGCGATTGTCTATACAGCAGTTACCTTATACCGTTACATTGTGGAAGAGCGAGAAAAGAGAAAGATCCGCGGCGCCTTCAGTTTTTACGTTACCCCCTCAGTTGTGAACGAGATGTTAAAGAATCCTGATAAGTTGAAGCTGGGAGGAGACAAAAAGGAATTGTCTGTACTTTTTTCGGATATCCGGGGATTCACTAGCTTGGCTGAAGAGATGGAGCCTGAGACACTGGTGAACCTTCTCAACGAGTACCTCACGGAAATGACCGACGTAGTTTTTGAGTTTGATGGGCTGCTGGACAAATACATTGGTGATGCAGTCATGGCCGTGTGGGGTGCACCCTTGGAACAGACCGACCATCCAGCGCGGGCCTGCCGTACAGCCCTGAAAATGTTGGATCGGTTAACCAAGATGCAGCAACAATGGGAAGCTGAAGGGACACCGCGGCTTGATATTGGGATCGGGATAAACACCGGTCCCATGGTGGTGGGGAACATGGGCTCTGAGCGCCGCTTCGACTACACGGTAATGGGGGATTCGGTGAATCTGGCTTCCAGACTGGAAGGCATAAACAAAGAATATGGCACTCAAGTGATTATCAGCGAATTCACCCATGAGCGGGTGAAAGATGGCTTTTTTTGTCGGGAACTCGATGCTGTTCGGGTCAAAGGCAGGGCAAGGCCCGTCAAGATCTACGAGCTGGTGGCACTTCGGAGTGAGGAGGACCCCAGAGTTGCGATCATTGAGCCTTTTGCTCAAGGGCTGCACCACTATCGTTCCCAAGAGTGGAAAAGAGCCGAAGACAAATTTCATGAAGTACTGAACAGAATACCGGATGATTTCGCGGCTCGACTGTATCTGCAGCGAATCGCCGAACTGCGAGAAAAACCGCCGGCATCCGGATGGGATGGGGTTTTCACCATGACAAGGAAGTAACATCGCCTTGCAGCAAAGCGCAGAGCGTAAAAGCCAGATAAAGTAAGGCTTTTGAGATACTTGCAACCCGTTCTTGCCATAATCACAGTTGATAGAATCAAGTCTGAGGTAGTATTCTAAAGGTACCTGTCCCGAATCAACTCAAAGAAACCTCTTGCCACCAGATAATGTCCGTACTCGTTCCAGTGACCATCCACCGGGAAGTGAGCCTCCTTGGTTCGGTGATCGTTCACATATGAGAAAATGTCGATGTATCCTATATTCTCTTTTTCGAGATAATGTCCAAGCATAAAAGTTTCTGGCTTTTTGTGGCTGAAAACAACGTAGAATGTTCCGCCGTAGTCTTTTACCAGAGCATTAAATTTTTTGAAAATCATAAAGAGAAGTCTGTACTCATAACTATCAGGAAAATCTTGACGAATTTTCTTCTCAGGGATTTTCATATAGTCACTTACTGGTTTATCATTATCGCTTTTAGCTTTGCTAAACTCACGACTGTCAGGTGGTTCATAGGTAAAGGTCTTGTTCAGCTGCTCCGGCAAATGGATCTGACCGCCAAAATGATTCCTATACACCCTATGGAGGTAGTTCAAGAGATGAGACTTAGCTTTTAGGTAGCCCACGATGTACCGTAGATTATATTGCCATCTGGTATAATCCATATTTACGTAGGTTAGGGTATGGTCCTCCAGCTGGCAGAAGGTGGTATTCTCCGAGAGTTCTCCCGTGTAGATCAGGAATACCACATCCGGCCTGAACTCCAGAACCCGCGCTTCAAAGAGTCTCAACTCTTGGCATGAATCGTAGGCATACACTCCCGCTTTGATGACTTCAGCCCTTCTAGAACTGCCGTCGTTTTTATCCAGATAGGTATTCAGCATCTCCTCGAGAACTGTTCCATGCAGGTATTCATAGTCCACCTCGGCCCCCTCGCCATAGGAGTCCCCTAAAATAGCGACTCGTAGGATTCCTTCGGGCTTGGAGATCGCATACTCGGAAGTGCCCCGAAATCCTTGGGAGTTATACTGAATAAAGCTTAGGCTTTCTTTGGACTCTGTTGTATGTTTAAAGGAAATGTTGGGGATGTGTTCAAAGCCCCACGGGCAGAGCTTTACAGCGTATGTAGGCTGGGGGAAATACCGATAAAAGATCGCTTCAGCCAGTAATAAACTCAGCAACAATGAAGCGCACAGCACGGTTAGATTTATGAGGGTTGTCTTTCTTCTACCTGACATGTTTCCCATTTTACACTATGGTATCTCTGCTCTATCCACGAACCCAAGCACGCTCAGCATCTCAAATGGTCCGAGATTTCCGTAATGCTCAAATGAATGAGAGGGAAGGCGATTCTTGATAGGACGAATGTAGTGAATTGGCGTCTACGAGTCAAGCCATGGAAGGCCCGATGACACCCGGAAGGTGACCATATTATTCGCGCTCGTTGCGCTTCCGTCTTCGCTAAAACTTCGACGGAGACAAGCTGCTCAGTCCCGCACCGCACCGCCAGCGGCATCTGCGACAAGAGGGTTCCCATTTTCTGGATCGCAGTAGATTGTGCGTGAATAATGCGGACCAGGTAAATGTGTATTGCCAGGTCATCGAAATCTGTCAGGACAAAGGCCACCGAGAACTGTTGTTCGGACTTTTCTGGTATAAACCTACACGGTCTGAAAATTCCCTTGACCGGCTGCAAATGCCCGTGCTATAAGGCAATTCGCAGTTTGAGCCAGCGTAGCTCAGGGGTAGAGCAGCTGATTCGTAATCAGCAGGTCGCGGGTTCGAATCCCACCGCTGGCTCCAGATTTCTTCAACGTGGTAAAGTATGACCTCTGCTTGATTGCGCTTTTCGTCAGCCTTGATGTTCCCTTTCCCATTGGTGCGGTTTGTAGTAATTCTCATTCTTGATCACCGGGAAGAATTACAGCGTAGGTGTGGCCAGTGCAGGGGCAAGCCCGGATATTTTATGAATTGCTGTCGCGAGACCGCGAAACCGGGAACCCGCTTGCGGGACTGAGTGGAGCGCAGCGAGCGCGTATTAGATGGGCGTGCCACCGGGAAACCGTCCCGCGTACCGCGGGATTGGTTTCCGTACCTGAACGGTACGTCGCAGGAGCCGCCTGTCCTGAGCAAAATCGAAGGGACACCCGAGGACGCCCGGAGGGACGGCCATATCCGCGGTCGCAGCAAGTGATTCATAAAATGTCCGGGCTAGATAACATGTGCGATATGGAAAAGTTCATGGGGCAAGTCCTCAAAAGAGTCGCAATCCGTTCTTTTAGCCATGGGGGAATGACTCGAGCACTGTTGCCTTTCCTGATTCCATGGCTCATGGTTTCTTGCGGAACTCAAAGTTCGGAGGAAAAGGGCTCAGAAGTGCGCTTCCGAGAGATGGCTGTGGAGTCGACCGCTGTGTCAAGAATGTTGCCTTTAATTTTCCCCAGCCACATGCCGCCTGAAAGACAACTCACTCCCGCGCAGCAATTTCTCTTCACCTATCTGGCACAGTCAAATCCAACTGACTTGGTGGTCACGAGACCACACAGCCAGGGAAACTGGCGGATTGAGAAGATCTTTATGCTGGATGATTGTGTGGCCGTGCAGATGACCGAGGGGCACTATTTAGAGACTCTGTTTTTTGTCCAATACAGGGACGGGTGGAGGTTAAAAAGTCGAATAATCCCAAGGGATCACGAGTAACTGGTAAACAGTAAACGGTGAGCGGCTTGAACAGAGCTTCATAAGTCTTTTTGACCATTTACCGTTTACCGTTCACTGTTTACTAACTTACAGTGGTCTCAAATATTGGCTGATCATAGAATGTTCACCTGCAGGTGCGGCAAGCAGGGGCTTATCCACTTTCTGACTCTCCAAATAATCGTTGAGGTGGAATTTGCCACCGTCCAGGTAACGAATCTCTCCTCCGGCAGCCTCCAAGAGAATCAACCCTGCAGCCAAATCCCAAATATGAACATATTTCAACAAGGCCGCCTCGGCCCGGCTTGAAGCCACATAGCCGAGGTGAGCTGCGGTGCACCCTAAATTTCTGATCTTGCCAGGGAAGGTAGAATTAAACTCGTTGTGAAAGCGGGAGTAGGTAAGCAATACTGATTCGTTGTTCGCAATTACTTCCGGTTCAAGGGTGATCGTTTTTTCGTTGACCATGAGCTGTCGTCCAGCCAAAGCTTTATAGATGTCACCGGTAACCGGCATGTAAAACATCCCAAGGATAGGCCAGAAGTTTTTGAAAAGAGCCAGGGATACTCCCCAGATGGGAATTCCCGCCTGGTAATTTGCGGATCCATCCATGGGGTCAGCTATCCACTGAAAACCGCGTTCGCCATGGCGGTATGCGGTTTGATCGTCACCCTCACCGAGAAGGTGATGTTCTGGATAGCGCTCAGCGATGGTGGTGCCAAGGAACTCGCGGATGGCCAGTTCTGCCTCAGTTACCAACTCTTCGTCGAACTTGAACTGCGGATCGCCACGGCCATAGTACTTGAGGGCGAGTTCTCCGGTCTGCTTAACTAAGCTTTCAGCAAATTCAAAAAACTCATGGACCTCACCTTTCTCCTTCTTGCTCATATATCCCCCTTTATTTAATTTTATAAGACCTGGTCCTCAGAGTCAGTCTATGTATCATTTATGATTTTAGATTGTAGATTGCAGATTGAACCTGCAGGCATTCCATATCGCGAAGTTCTGAGCTCTTCAACTGAACCGCAGAGGGGAAAAATTCTCTTACCATGAACGAATCATAGCACGAGCACCAGTCTGCACCAAGCCAAATTTGTTAAAGTTACGAGTGCTTTTTCTTGATGAGATCTTTGACTTTCTGCGGGGTCTTGCCGTTGGCCAACAGTGCTTGGCGGATGCTTTTGTCCATGATCCAGGATGGCCTGCGTGCAATCAATTGAATAACCTCTGGCGGGGTAAGTTGTGAGCGGGAAAGGTGCAAAACGAGGGACCGCGGCACTTTCGGCTGTTGCATAAGCCGGATAAGAGCGCGCTTGTCTTTGTCTGTGAGAACAGTAAGCTCTCTCAGTACCCTTCCTTCAGTGCTGAGAAAAATCATTTGGGTCTCACCGTCAGAGAGTCTCTGGAAAGCTCTGCGAAAGGACTCTCGTGCCTGGTTGCGGACTTCCCGCGGCAGGTTAACATTTGTCATGACCCGTTTCAGTTCCACGAATGGCAGATAGTCAAGGATCCTACGGGCGACACTGAAAGGGGTGTGAGGATTACTGAGTAATCTTCTCTTGATGGTATGGCTGGCATACCATTTGGGGGTGCGGCTTAATTTTTCAATGAGATATTGTGTCCGGGCGCGGTCAATGAGCACGAGGACTTCCGCCTGAGTAATCTTAGGGTTTTCCAAGAATGCTTCAAAGACCTCGTCATTGCCATCTGACAAAATAATCTGAAATGCCTTATGCGGAGCAATGCGGGCAAGGTGGCGGCGAAGCCCGAGGGGGAGTCGTGGCCAGGTCTCGAGATATTCTCCCTGCCAGGTCTCGGCTTTAAAATTTTGCTCTTCATGCTGCATGAGCAGGTAACCTTCTTGGCGGACAACTAAGTGACAAAACTAATTTTGCCGATTTTTTCTCTAGTTAGCAACAACTGTGCCCACGACGAGATCTCCTATCGCGGAATTCCAGTGGGAGTGGGAGCAATTTTTTTTTCTTGACAGCTGTAGATCTATTCCGTTAGCTTGAGGTAGTTTCGCTCAGTTAGGGGCATTTTGAGCAAACTTCCCGTAAGGCGCACCCTCACAATTTTGGGGGCATCAACAATCCTGTACCAGTAGCCATTAAACCAGATACTTATGCGCTGAGATTTCTTAGCGTTTAGTAATGTGCCCAGCAGGCTCATGAAAAACACAATAGTGTGCTTGCGAGCAGCGAGTCCGTCATTTCGGAATCCGCCGGCGGCGGATATCCGGAATCCAGAAAAAATACTTTACTAGATACCGGATTTCGACTTCGTCTCGTCCGGTATGACGTATGGGGACGTTCCCAAGCTTTTTCACCTACACCTGCTAGGCATAAAGCCTAGTTTTACTTAGCAACTGCACACTGCCAGCTGCATTGTATTTGGGGGCAAGGGGCACCGAAATGAGAAAATAGGAGGGAAGGTATGAAGAAAAAGACGAAACACATTCTGGCGACAATTCTCCTAATCACCTTTGTGGCAGGCGTAGGAATAGGTCCTGCATTGGCACAAGAACAAGTGAAGGTAAATATCAACAAAGCTTCAGTAGATGAACTCAGCACCTTGAAGCGCATTGGACCATCCTATGCCCAGCGCATCGTAGACTACAGAAAACAAAATGGTCCATTCGAAAAGCCCGAGGACATTATGAAGGTCCGAGGTATTGGAATCAAGACGTTCGAGGCCAACAAAGATTTCATTACTTGCGAATAAACAGACAGGCATCGCAATCTCAACCCCCTCGCCCCCCATTTTTTA
>JBFFBS010000111.1:0-12047 GCA_041560295.1 Syntrophobacteria bacterium
AGGTGTTCCGTTCAGAACAACTTCGTTGAACTGTGAGGAAAAAACATTCTGCAGTTTAAAACCTACAATGAGACTTCCGTCAACTTTATCCCAGACGATATCTTGAAGCCCTGCTTTACGAGCGTAAGTTGCATTATAGGAAAAGAGAATTATGGAAAATAATAGAAAAAACTGTTTAATGATTTTTTTCATTGTTAGATTTACTCATGTGTAAATGAGTATTTTAAAGCTAATTGATCGATTTCAGCACAGAGATGAGCAAAACGATCGATTATTTACGGGCGGGGATAAACCCCGCCCCTACCATAAGGGTTGGCCTATCCGTCGTATGGGCGGGCTTTACGCCCGCCCGATTAGGTTGTTGAAGCCTCCAGATCGCTCTATCTAGGTAATAGCAGTATTTTTGTCCTCCTGCGCGAAGTAATACACCGAGCCCCGGCCGAAGCCAGGGCTCGGAGATCTTGAAGAAGCAACCGATCAGAATCGTTATCGCAAAGGGAAACACAGGACTCCTTGCGCCTCCACCAGTGAAATGATGCAAGGGGCGGAAGGAGCCCCAGAGATCCCGCTCAGTTTACAGCTCCTGAGCTAGAATTTGGCACTGCGCGGATGTAATAGTGGGCCCCGTGCAGAAGAAGCTTTCTGCTATTGTCTGGTTTCCGCTATCCTCTATGGCCAAGACCTCAAATTTGTACACTCGGTTTGGAAGGGTGAATTCATCTGGAACCGTCACATTTGTAGCATCAGCCGGGAGGGTGATGTTAAACTCTTGGCCAGCTTCTTCGTCTTCTACGATTACCTGATAGCCGACAATTTCAGCTTCTTCCTCAGTACAACCAACTTCCTCCGGTTCGTCTGGATCAGGGCCCAACAGGTTTTCAACTTCTTCCCAACTTATATTAACGGGCTCGGGCACCACGTTGGGTTCTTGTTCTTCAGGGTCAACTTCAGCGGGCTGCACAAGCTCTGGAGCGCACGGGATATTGTGCGTGAGCTCCGCTGTGCCATGCAGCCAGTCGCCCTCAACCGTACGTCCATAGAATCTATAGTCCCCCGGCGGTAACAGGTCCAGAAGCTCTTGGAGCTCATCGGGTGTTTCAAACTCCGGCTCTGCGGTCTCCAAGAAGAGCTCGGTACCACCGCCGATCTCCCTTACACCGCCTCTTGTCTTGACTTTGAAGATCTGACGCCAGTTCGGGTCATAGATGCTAACTCTTTTCCATCCTTCTCCATCGAGGAAAATTTGAAAACCCGCATCTCCATCCGTAGCGTTGACCTCGACGATAATCGTCGCATCGTCAAGCTCGACTTTTTCATGACCATGGCCTGCCGATGCAGTTGGCACGTTGAAGATAAGAGCGACCACTGCTACCAGAAATACGGGCAACAGAAGCATGTGTTTGTTCATTGCATTACTTTTTTTCATGTATTGCATTTGTCTTGCCCTCCTTAAAAATGTTTTTGGTTCAAGAATTCCTCCCGTCTGTCGTTTGTACCTCCTTTTTTGTTTTTGGAGTTTGTGGTGGGTTCTCTGGATGATAGAACTGAGGGGCTTACCAAAAGATTGCGAAAAGATTACGAAATGGTAAGGATTGGGCTGGAGAAGAGATCCTTTGGTGGGGCTGTGAATGGAGATAGTTGGAGGAAATCCCCCTAACCCCCCTTTACAAAAGGGGGGCTATTGTTGAAAAGATATCAAGTTCCCCTTTCATAAAGGGGAATTCTGGGGGAGGGGGAACAGAAAACTGATTGATAACAATACAGGCTATTCACCCCCACCCTACCCCTCCCCCGTCAAGGGGGAGGAAATTATTAGGTTGCTGGATATCCCCTTGGTGAGATTTTGAAATGGGTTAAATTTCTTAACTGAATCTGAGGTTGGATTTGGAAGGTTAAAGCAAGACAAATTTAAAATAATACTAAAACGCCAAACCAATCCGGAAGTGCAGCGAGTTTACATGGTCTGCGGCGTCGCTGCCGCTTTCCCTCTCGTATTTCCAGTAATCATACTCGAAGAAAAAGGTGGCCCACTTTAGGAATTTATAGCTGAATCCGGCGACGTATCGGTGGTCCAGTACTTCATCCTGGCCGCCGCCTTGGTCATCATCAAAGTCTTCATACCTGGTGACAAACTCCAATGGCACCGACTCCAGCGGCCGAAAAGCAAGCCCCACGACCCAGGCACTGTCCTTGTTTTCTTCCCCGTTTTCACCTTTTTCTCGTTCTAAAGCGGTGATGTATTCTCCGTCTAAACTGAGCTTCCAGAAATCCAAGGTAAAAGCACCACCTATGGTCTGGTTTCTTCTGCCATCGCCAGGTTCGCTGTCGTAGAAAACACTGAAAGTAAGCATGTCTTCTACTGGCTCGAGTGTGACATTGGCAATGAAAGAATTCACATCATCCTCTTCTTTACGATCCGCAGTGAACTCATGTGCACCGAAATCCTCGAGGTTCTCGATGATCTCCTGGCCTTCATAGACGGTGATGGAGATGTCCAGTCCATAGAAGTCAGGAGTAAGACCCAGGGTGGCACCTACGGTGTCTACTTCATAGAGATCTTCAGTGATAGGAGCGATGATCAGGCGATCCTCGAAAACACCGAAAGGAAGGACCGTTTTGCCGCCAACGAAATATAAGGGTACCCGAGGACATTCTAAGGTCATGATGGCTTCATCCAACTGTATATTCTCGTCTCCATCTTCCTTGCCGACATCATCAGCAGCCAGCACAACCTTGGCTTTGACCCATTCGTTGAAAAACACCCTGAGTTCAAGGTCTACTGAGCCCAGGCCCAGGTCAGAAGTACTGTTACTATTCTTGTCAGAGACATCTGAACGTTCATAGTAGTCAAAATCAAGATCGATGAAGCCACCCAGGGTGATCTTTTCTACGGGCAACCTTGACAAAATGACAGTTCCTTCGGTTTCTTCATCCTCATCATCAGTTTCTTCACTCTCTATTGGTTGCAGTTCTTGCTCCTCGAACTCGGTTTCAGCGGAGCGTTTGTCTTCTATCTCCTCTTTTCCCTGACGCTGCAGATTCTCTTTCTGCTCAATAGCAACTGAACGTTTTTCTTCGGCAGCGACCATGGAACAGAGCAGAAAGGTAGTCAAAGCCACAAGCACACCCCAGACATGAGCCTTGGCAGATAGTCTCCGCATCTCTTTTCCCCATGCTTGTAATATGAAAAGAAGTACTTCCGACAAGCTTCCCACAACAAACTATGTTACGTTCATGAGGCGATCTCAATGAAATACCAGTAATTTAGCAAAATCGGCAGATGATTGCAGCAAGAAAGGTACCAGCCAAGAAAATCACCTACGCGGTTCCCTATTCCACAGGCAGGGCTCGATTTCACCTTGAACCGGATTGAGTTTTCGATTATACTTGTGAAATATTTTACGAAAAGAAAAGAAGATTCGAAAAGTAGGGGTAAAAATGTTATAGTCCTTCGTGCAATAAAGCACGAATCTATCAGAAGGTGAGAGAGATGATTGAAATCCGAATTCATGGTCGAGGTGGACAGGGAAATGTGGCGGCTGCAGAGCTTCTTTCCATCGCGGCTTTCAAGGATGGCAAATTTGCCCAGGCGTTTCCTGCTTTTGGAGCAGAAAGAATAGGCGCACCTGTCCAGGCTTTTGTCAGGATTGACGACAAAAAGATTCGGACCAGGGAAGAGGTACGAACTCCAGATTATCTCATTATCCAGGACTATCACTTGATTGGTTCAGTACCTGTTTTGGACGGCATAAAGCCTGATGGTTTAGTAGTGATCAATGCTGAACAAAAGCCCGAGGACCTGAATCTCAAGACCACGGCAAGAATAGAAACCATTGCTGCCACTGAAATTGCCCTTGAGATCATCGGCAGACCCATACCCAATGCCATTATGATCGGGGCCTTCTGTTCCATAACCGGTCTGATAAGCATAGATGCGGTTCAGGAGGCCATCATGGAGAAGTTTCCTGGCAGGGTTGGTGAGAATAACGTAGCTGCCCTCGAGCGGGCAGTGGAGATCATGGAGAAGAGAAAAGATGCTTAAGCAGATTGAAGGATCTCATGCAGTTGCTCATGTGGTAGCCCAATGCCGGCCCCATGTCATATCCGCCTATCCCATTACCCCGCAGACTCACATTGTGGAAGAGCTGGCGGACATAGTTGGTGCCGGGCAACTGGATGCAGAATTTGTCAATGTGGAAAGCGAGTTTTCTGCAGCCTCAGTGGTTTTGGGGGCCAGTGCTGCGGGCGCCCGCGCCTATACGGCAACGTCATCTCAGGGGCTGTTGCTGATGAGCGAAGTTATCTACTGCATTGCCGGGATGCGCTTGCCCATCGTCTTGACCTGTGCCAATCGGGCCATATCCGCACCGCTCAGCATTTGGAATGACCAGCAGGATTCTATGGCGGTGAGGGACGCGGGTTGGATTCAACTCCATGCCGAGGACAACCAGGAGGCTTCGGACTTGCACATCCAGGCCTTCAAGATAGCGGAACAGACCTTTCTGCCGGTGATGGTCTGCATGGATGGCTTTATTCTTACCCATGCCTTTGAACCGGTAGACATTCCTGAACAAAAAGAAGTGGATGACTTTTTGCCTGCCTTTAAGCCCAGGCACATTGTGGATCCCAGGTGGCCGAGAGGTATCGGGTTGTTTGCCGACCCTCGCTTCTATATGGAGACCAGGTACATCTTGCACCGGGCTCTGGAAAAATCCGAGGACACCATAAAAGAAGTAAGCTCAGAATTTGCCAAGGCTTTTGGCAGAGAGAGCGGCGGCTTCATCAAGACCTACAAGCTGGAAGAGGCCGAGGTGGTAGTCATTTCCATGGGTTCGGTGGTGGGTACCATAAAAGAGCTCATTGACCAGCTCGAGGAAAAGGGAAAGAAGGTTGGGTTGCTGCAAATATGCTCCTACCGGCCTTTTCCACGAAAAGAGGTCTATAATGCCTTAAAAGATAAAATGAATATCGTGGTGTTGGAAAAGTGCATTTCCCTGGGGAGAGGCGGTATCTTGGCCAGCGATATTCGTTGGTCTTTTCCCCGAGCGGAGAAAAAGGATCGCAACATCAGCAGTTTTGTTGCCGGCCTGGGGGGTCGCAACATATCCATTGATGACTTGCGTTATATGGTTGAAAAGGTAGAGAAAGAGCCTGTAGAATTTGAATTTTTGGGCTTACGAGAAGAACTCATAGCAGAGAAAGATATGTAACCATGAGAGAACAATCCAAGTACCTCGAAGGCGTTGACAAAAAGGATTTGTTTGCCAGTGGGCACCGGGCTTGTGGTGGCTGTGGTCAAGCGCTGGCCGCCCGACTGGTGGCAGATGCCGCGGGTGAGAACACCATTGCCTGTGTGGCCACCGGCTGTCTGGAAGTGTTTAGCTCCCCCTATCCTGATCCTTCCTGGCGAATTCCCTTTTTACACAGCCTTTTTGAAAATGCGGCGGCTGTAGCCTCCGGTGTGGACGCTGCCTACAAAGCGCTCAAAAAGGGGCCGGTCAACATTATCGCCCAGGGCGGAGACGGCAGCACCGCCGACATTGGTTTTCAGTCTATCAGCGGCATGTTGGAACGGGGCCATAACGTTCTCTACATCTGCTACGACAATGAAGCCTACATGAATACCGGGGTGCAGCGTTCAAGCTTTACCCCCTATGGTGCCCGGACCACCACAACACCCACGGGTAATACAACCCGCAAGAAAAACATGCCGATGCTTGCAGCGGACCACGGTATCCCCTACGTGGCCACTGCTACAGTGGATGATTTCAGGGATCTCCAAGTTAAGATCAGAAAGGCGCTCACAATTGAGGGTCCCAAATACGTCCACATCCTAGCACCTTGCCCGTTGGGTTGGGGGCATCACGGGGAACTTACCGTGGAGATCTGTCGCCTGGCCAAAGACACCGGGCTTTTCCCCGTATATGAAATCATTGACGGCAAAGTAACCAATGTTAGAAAGATCCCGGTGAAAGTGCCGGTGGAAGAATATTTGAAACCGCAAGGAAGGTTCAAGCATCTCTTCAAGAAAGGGGTGCCAAGCAAAGAAGTGGATGAAATCCAAGAGATCGCCAACCAGAACATAGAGAGGTTTAATTTGTAATGGATAAGCTACCTTTAGGATTAGCCCTAGATTTACGTAAGGTCGTTCCTTATGAGACCGGTTCTTGGCGGACTTTGATGCCGGTCAATATCATGCAAACCCCGCCCTGTAACCACGCCTGCCCTGCAGGAAATGATATCCGTGGTTTTCTCAGGGTACTGGCGGAGAAAAAGGACTATGAAGAAGCCTGGCATGTGCTGAGCCGCACCAACCCTTTGCCGGCAACCTGCGGTAGAGTCTGTCCGCATCCCTGTGAGGACGGGTGTAATCGTCGCGACTTTGACTCACCAGTGGCCATAAACAGCGCCGAGCGGGCTGTTGGCGACTACGGCCTCGAGGAGAATCTGGAGCACAAGAAGCTCATTGCCCATAGAAAAGAGAAAGTGGCGGTAATTGGTTCCGGGCCAGCCGGCCTTTCCTGCGCTTTTCACCTGGCCAAAAGAGGATTTCAGGTGAAGATATTCGAAGCCTATGGTGAGCCCGGCGGCATGATGCGCTACGGTATTCCTTCCTATCGACTGCCAAATTATGTCTTGCGACAAGAACTCGAAAACATATGGAAGCTCGGCATTGACCTGGAGTGCAATATCAAGGTCGGCGTCAATATCCCCATGGATCAGCTGATCCAAGCGTATGATTCGATCTTTGTGGGGATTGGAGCCCAAACAGGACTAACCATTGATATACCTGGTCAGGATGCCGGTAACGTTTTTTCCGGGGTGGAGTTTCTGAGAGAGGTCAACAGCGGTAAATATGTGGATGTTGGCAAGGACGTGGTGGTTATCGGCGGCGGCAACACGGCCATGGACTGCGCCCGGGTGGCAAAACGGCTGGGAGCCAATGTGAGTGTGGTCTACCGTCGCACCCGAGTGGAGATGCCCGCTATAACCGCCGAGATCGATGAAGCCATGGAAGAGCGCGTCATGTTCCGCTATCACACCAACCCGGTGAAAATCATTCAAGATGACGACAAGGTGGTGGGCATCCTCTCCGTCCAAATGGAGCTAAAGGAACCTGATGCCAGCGGCCGGGCCAGGCCGGTTCCCATTCCGGGGTCAGAATCAGTTATTCCTGCTGATACGGTAATACTGGCCACGGGTCAGGCGGTTGACTATGATGGCATTGAAGTTCACAAAAGAGACAACAAGTGGATTGCCGCCGATGAGAATCTGATGACCAGCATCGATAGGGTCTTTGCGGGTGGCGACGCCGTTCTGGGCTTGGAAACCGTGTCCGCTGCCATAGGCCAGGGCACCCGGGCAGCTTCCGCCATTGAAGACTACATCGACGGCGGTGTGGAAAGCCGTCTGTCAAGCCCGCCGGTGATACATTCCAAAGACTTGAACACTTACTACTACAACAAGAAGAGACGGTTCCAAAAAGAAGCTTTGCCCATCCACATGCGGCTGAAGCATTTCAAGGAACTTTATCCTGCCCTCGATCCTGAGGCGATTATCGATGAATCGGAGAGATGTTTTAGCTGTGGGCTTTGCTATAACTGTGGCAATTGCTATATGTACTGCCCGGACAATGCTGTTAAGATTTCGCCGAAAACTGGGTTGTATGAATTCGACTTGGACTTCTGCAAGGGGTGCGGTCTTTGCGCCAAAGAATGCCCCTGCCGTTACATCCAGATGACATTGGAGAAATAACAGCGCAGAGCGCCAAGCGCCAAGCGCATAGGGTAGAATCAAAAGGCCATCCAATAGTGGATGGCCTTTCTATTTTCGGGCGGGGGTGAACCCCGCCCCTACATTTTGGATCAAAGGGAGAGGGAACTAATCGCATAGCGCAAAGGGCAGAGCGCAGAGCGTCGAGAGGGGATATTTTTCGCTATGCGCTTGGCGCTCTGCGCTCTGCGGATTTTTCTTAGAAATACAACTTAAATTCCATGAAATAGAAATCAGGGAAGGTGCCGAACTCACTCTTGAGCTGTGGCTGTCCAAAGGAGCTCTGCTCAGGGCGGTCGCCAAAATTGATACTAGCTCCAATGAGGACTTCGGTGTTGTCCGATGGCGACCAGGTCAATATGGGTTGAATCTGGCCGGATGGATCTTCCCAGGAATAGAGAGCTATCAGTTGACCGGTAATGATGGGTAGAAACTCGTAGCTGACAAGAATACCGGTTAAGTGACGGCTGATTTGCAGACTGGAGCCGCTCCTGAATCGAACAAAAGACTCCTCCAGGTCTTTAGATTCACCGGCACCGTTGTAGAAATACTCGATTTCCACGGTAAGTGTGTTGTCAAAGCGATGCCCAAAACCCACCGTAGCCGTGAAGGCGTCTTCCACCAGATCTCCTTCCAGTGGGGCAGGAAGTGATTCGCTATCCTGAGCCCAAAGAGAGGCAGCTTCTGCCCGCACTTCGATGGGGCCGATCTCACCCACCAAACCGGAACCAAGTTGGTAACCACCGTAGATCTTGCCACCCTGGAGGGCCAGATCCCAGCCCTTGAAGGTGGTGAATGCCCTGCCTAGCACGGTTGATCCATACCAGGATGCGTTCAAAGTTCCATCATCAATGAACTCTCCAGAGGAATCGAGTTCCCGGCCGGCAACGGTGATGAGATTAATGCCAGTGAAGGAACCTAGTGGAATGTCAAGTCGCACTGCATCAACTCCAGCTTTGTAATCGCGGTCAAACTGTCTGGGGTCGAACGGTAAGAATATATCGAGCGGATTCCAGAAGTAGGCTTTCCCAAAGGTTATGGCTTGGCGACCAACGGTGATGTCAGCCCAGGACAAAGCAGTCTTGGCGTTGAAGCGGTCAAGCCACAAGCTGGCTACACTGTTATCACCCTCTTGCCAATCCCAGGTGGCGTCCAGTGCTCTATATCGCCGGTCCGCTCCACTGGTCCCAAAAATGGGTGATTCCGTCCCATCTCCAGCCGAGGAGTAGGTGTAGGATTGAATTCCGTGAACTTCATAGGAGAACTGGTCGGTGGGTCTGCCCCCTGCTATGAGTCGGAGAAGATTCTGGGAAAACTGATCGGTGTTCTTATCCCCGAAAAAGGGTTCGAAGTTGTAGTTATCTACCAGCGCATTTGTGGTGCTTAGCCTGCCATCCAGGCCAAAATCGGACTCTGTATCACCAACCAGCCCCCAAGCGACGCAGGGCACAGCCAGAATGGTGACCACGAAAACTACCGCGACCAGATGCCGAAGTAGGTCTGTTAAAAGGCGTGTGAGTTGGTCGAATAGCATGATTGAGTTAGAGAAAGTCCTTCCGAGCCTCCAATTCAGGGCCGAAATGGGGGGCAGAGTAAATCCGAAGCACGAAATCCGAAGCACGAAACAAATTCAAAATCCGAATTTTCAAATGTTCCAAACAGTAAGATCAATTAAGGTATTAGGTTTTGGTCATTATGATTTTGAAAATTTAGATTTGTTTCGGATTTCGATATTCGAATTTCGGATTTAACTGCGGCCTCGTTACACTGTGACCTCCGCGCATAAGTATATTGAGTTATTCAGCCATTAGGTCGGCCACCATTCTTATTGGCCTCATCATTGAGAATGACGCCGTCTTCGAGCTGCAGGAGCCGATGAGCGCGTTTCATTACAGCTTCTTCATGGGTGGAGAAGAAAAAAGTCACCCCTTTTTCTTGATTCAGCCGGTGCATGAGATCCAGGAGCGCCTTACCGGTCTTGGAGTCCACATTGGCCGTGGGCTCATCTGCCAGCACCAGTGCCGGCTCCGAAACTATGGCCCGGGCAATGGCGACCCGTTGCTGCTGACCGCCACTCAGTTGCCGTGGATAGCGATTCTCCAACCCCTCCAGTCCAACCTCCGCCAGCACTTCCTTCACCCGCTCTCTCCTTTCAGCAGTGGGGATACCCTGAAGCATAAGGACGTACTCAGCATTCTCCAGAGCGGTCAGCACCGGAATGAGATTGTAACTCTGAAAAATAAAGCCAAGACGATCTCGCCGTAACAGGCCAAGTTGAGTATTTGAGAGATCACTGATTTCTCGACCGTCAACTTCGACTCGCCCTGAAGTTGGACGGTCGAGGCCACCGATTATGTTGAGCAAGGTGCTCTTGCCGGAGCCTGAAGGCCCGGCCATGGCCGTGAACTCTCCGGCCTCAATGACCAGGTTAACCCCACGCAAGGCGTGGGTGAGGGCCTGCCCTTGCCCGTAGTCTTTAGTTACCTCTTGCAGGTTAACTATGGTCGCCATAATTTCCCCTATCGCAGCTGATCAACTATTGAAAGACGGGTAGCGCGGTGCATTGGAATGAGACTTAAGATCAATGTGGCTCCAAAGACAAGCCCCGCCGTACCCAAAAGCAGTCCTGTGGTTACCCGGGCATGCATCTTGGCGCTCACGGCAAAGCCCGAAATGGTAAATCCCTCTTCCAGGAGAGACCTCAGATCTATACCCCACTCTTGTGCTGCCCAAGCCGCCAGTCCACCAACGAGCAAACCGAGTCCGCAGCCAATGAGCCCCAAATAGGCGGACTCCATGAAAATCTGAAATCTTAATTGAGCGGGTCTTGTACCCAAGGCCAACAAAACCGCAAACTCCCGTTCCCTTTCCAGCACAGACATAAGAATGGTGTTGAAGATGGTAAAGAGAATCAAAAAGACCAGGATTGCCTGGAAGATCCAATTTGAACCTTTGTCCAATTTTATGTAGGAGGCAATTTCCGGTATTACTTCCTGCCAGGGAAGGACGGCAATGTCTTGCTCAGCTACCATCAGTCGAATCTCACGCAAGATAGAAGCCTGCGCTTCGGGAATTCTCAAGACCACACCCAACTGGGTAGCACCTTCCTCAGGAAGACCAAAAAGGCGCCGAGCAAAATCTATAGGAGCCTGGATAAAGTATCCGTCAATTTCCATCGAGCCTGTCTCAAAGATCCCCCTGACCCTGCACAGTACATCCACCAGATTACCGGCGGCATCGTTGGTGGTGAGAACCATCTTCTTGCCCACTGCCAGCTTCAACCGCTTGGCAAGCTCGCTGCCGATGACAACCCACGGACCATCATCGTCATTCAAGTATCTTCCGGCGACAATATGGCGAACTAAGGGTGAGGTATCCAGTTCTACTGAGGGTTCTATCCCCATCAACGTAGCGCTAACGTCGCCCGACCCGGATCGGGCTATGCCTTGGCCCATAATAATCAGCTTCGTACGTTCAACCTGAGGCAATCTTTCAATGTGGGACCGAAGAGATTCTGGGGCTTTGACCCAAAGATCAACAGCAGGGGCATCACGATAGCGCGGGTTTTCCATGGTGATGTGACCAGCTTGTAATCGAACGACTTGGTCTATCAACTGGGCATAAACGCCCTCGCCAATGGCAATAAAAAATACTGTGCAGGCGAGACCAAAACCGATGGAAAGGACGGTAATCAATGTCCGTCGCCTGTTCCGCCAAATGCTACGCCACGCTAGTCGGGCTATCATCCTCAGATATCCTGTTTGAAAAATTTAGGTTTAAGTACATTTGTTTGCCGAATCATAAGCTTAGCAGCCCTCCTAAATCCGAAATCCGAATATCGAAACCGGGGCCCCGCCCGCAGGGTGGGGACTCCGAAGGAGAAATCCTAAACAAATTCAAATTCTCAAAATCCCAATGACCGAAACCGAATATTCTAAAAGGTCTTACTGTTTGGAGCATTTGAAAATTTGAATTTCGAATTTGTTTCGTGCTTCGGATTTAGAATTTCGGATTTGCTTTACCTCTCTACGTTTCTTGTTCTGTGCATCTTGCCGGTCCTGAAATCACTAGATCTACTATGGCCGATGAATAGCTCTCACCGGATCCAACCGTGCTGCCAAGGCCGCCGGGTAGAGGGAGGCGACCAAGCCAATGATCAACATGAGCACCACTGGAATAAGAACCATTTTGAAACTGATGGTCGCTCTCCAGATCGGGTCAAAGGCGACACCGCCGACCGAGTAGGTGCCGGCGAAGATGCTCAGGTCAAGCCC
>JBFFBS010000112.1:0-11551 GCA_041560295.1 Syntrophobacteria bacterium
AAAGGCGTCACGCTCATGGAGATCTCCCATGCAACAGACGCCTTTGTCGAATCAGAAAAACCGCACGCCCTTGTGCGGTCATTTATTCTGACTTATTTGCGGAGCCTTCTTATTTAGCTGTACTAATGGAATTTGTCAAGGAGTTTTTGAGGAAGCAAGGAGACAGGAGACAGGAGTCAGAGGCAGGCAATTTCGAATTTGGAATTTGGAATTTGGAATTTCGAAATTAAATAATCACAATCCAAAATTCGCAATTCGCAATTAGACTACAGTTCTTCTGATAGCAGGACAGCTTCAGCCACTTCGCGCATTGACTTGCGCGAGTCCATGCTACGTTTTTGAATCCAGCGGTGCGCCTCCTCGCCGGTCATATCGCGCCGCCTCATGAGAACGTCCTTGGCTCGTCCCACGAGCTTACGAGCCTCCAACTCCTCCTGGATTACCGTGGTTTGCACCATGAGTTCAGTATTGAAGATCGCCACCGCAGACTGGTTGGCCACTGTTGTGAAGAGGTTCTTTTCCGTTTCAGTGAATTCATGCGATACCGAGGTATAGCAGTTTATCACGCCAATCATCCGGTCTTTTACGCTCATGGGAACACTCAGCATGGAAACAAGTCCCATTTTCCTGGCCAGTTCCTTTTCCTTGAAACGTGGCTCCTCCAGCACGTTTCTCACCTCGTAGGGTTTGTTATGTTGGGCCACATAGCCCACCACCCCTTCGCCCAGATTCACCGAACGTTCCTTAATGTAGTCGCTGTCAATGCTTTGGGTAGCCCGAATGGTGAGGACTTTGGCCTTCTCGTCCAGAAGCCAGAGCGAGCAGACCTCTGAGTTCATCACCTTGGCAGTGACAATCACAATAAGTCTGAGGATGTCCTCAATGTATTGATCAGAGGTAATGGCCCTGCTTATGAGAGTCAAAGCCTCGATAGATTTTTCGTAGGAGGTGCTATCCATGACAGATATGAAAGTGAGCTAAAATGTCTAAAGTGTCTAAAATGCCTAAAATGAAAAACGCGAAGCAGAACGTCTAAAGTGAACGAAAGTGTACTAAAGAAGGTCAAATGTCTAAATTGAGCTAAAATGCCTAAAGTGCCTAAAATTGAGGTTTAGGCCAATTGATGTGGGATGTGGAATTGCGAAATTAAAGAATTCAGTAGTCAGTAGCAAGAGAGGCATACGGCTCAAGGCTCAAGGCTCAGGGCGCAAGGAAAAAAATTAGGTCTTATGCTGCCTTGTACCCTGCGCCTTTCATCAATCCACAATCCGCAATCCGAAATTCGCAATCCGAAATGTTCAACGTACTATGTCCGCCAATCGGTTCCACCGAACCCCGTAGTTCTTGCGGTCCCAGGACCAGTAGATAAGAAAGGCCTTGCCCTTCAAGTACGGACGAGGGACGAAGCCCCAGACACGGCTATCTGAACTCTCGTCCCGGTTGTCTCCCATAACAAAAAGGTGGTCGACCGGCACTGTCACGGGGCCGAACATACGCATATTGCCGCTCATCGAATAGCTGGCGTGTGGATCTTCTGTTGGCCGCCCATTTATAAGCAACTGCTTATCTACAAGCTCAACCCGATCACCGGGGAGGCCGATGACACGCTTGATGTAGTCCTTTCTGGTATCCAGGGGAAATTTGAAAACCACCACGTCCCCTCTTTCAGGCTCACTCAGTGAAATCAGAATTTTGTCGGTGAAGGGCAGCTTGATGCCGTAAATGAATTTGTTCACCAGTATGTGGTCACCCACCAGTAGGGTGGGCTTCATGGATCCAGAAGGAATCTTAAAAGCTTGTATCACAAAAGTCCGAATGAATAAGGCCAGAACAATCGCGATGAGAATGGCCTCTGCATACTCTCGAACTACACTTTTTCTTCGTTTGGTTTTTGTCCCGGGAAGAACCTCTTCGTTCCTGGTGTCATCACCGTGGCTGACGGTCTGATTCATGCTGCTCCATTTACCTTTCTAAAATAGAAAATGAAGGCCCATAGGATCCTGCTTTGGGCTGTCCTTTAAGGGGAAGGCTCAAGGCCCAAGGCCCAGGGCACAAGGCAACAAAATTTCGAATTGCGAAATTCGAATTTCGAAATTAAAGAAGCAAAATCCTGAGTAATTTATCTCCTGAATTCTGGATTCTGACTCCAGACTCCTTGCTTTTAAATTCGCAATCCGCAATTCCAAATTCGAAATATGCCTTTTACGCTATGCTCTATGCGATCTGGCCTGCCCCGAGATCCAAGTTTCCCATGTTGAACATTCTTGATGCATATGACGCATAATGGGAATTATCGCGTAGAATGCCAGCAATCCCTTGGGAGAAGGACAGTACCCTACCCTGAGGTGCCCCAAGAGTCTAGCACGATTTCATTAAATGGCAACTTGAAAGTGAGCATGCAGAATAGCGAGAAAGGCTGAGGGCAGCAGGCAGTAATGAAGACTAGGAACTAGGCACTAGGCACAGAAACGAAGAAGAGAATCCTTACAGCTGTGTATCAACTGAGTACTGGCTTCTCAGCTTATCGCGGCTAAAAGCCGCTCCCACAGTATTATATATAGGTACTACAACCTTTCTCGCTTTTCTCGCCTTTGCCCTTTCTCGCCCAATCTCACATCCCACATCTCACATCTCACATCTACAGTCCGCAATCCCACCTTGGGTTGGCTTGGTTTTTGCACTTTGAAAAAACCACAAAAATTTCGAATCAATTCTCAAACAAGATTACAACATGTCAGCTTTAAATTTATGTATGTTATTGTTTTATTGGTAAAAATTATCTGTTATTCATTTTTGTAGTATTTTTGCTTAGTTGAAAAAAGCCAAAGAGCACTGACAATCTTTTTACTGACAATTGCCCTGTGGATTTGTAACAAAAATATTTGACATTTTAATGGTATATCGATAGTGTAGCTCTATACTTACCTTAGATTACACTTGACCTGACGTCCACCAACTATCGAGAAGAGACAATGTTCGGAAAAAAATCCTCGCTCATTGGTCTTGATATTGGTTCCTACGCTGTCAAGATCGTTCATCTGATGGAAGCAAAAGGAACTTACCGACTAAAAGAATTGGGTATAGCCCAGCTCCCTCCCAGTGTTATCGTTGAAGGCGCTATCAAAGACCCGGACGAGGTCCAGGCGGCAATTAAGAAACTTGTCACCAACCTAAAAACCAAGGTAAAAGGGGTTGCCACTTCAATAGCCGGCTGGTCGGTGATTATCAAGAAAGTAGATCTTCCTCAAATGAGCGAAGAAGAGCTTGGTGAAAATATACAGCTTGAAGCTGAGCAATACATTCCCTTTAATGTTGAAGACGTCAATATTGACTTCCAGATCTTAGGTACTTCTGAAGACAAAGCGGATCGGATGGAAGTTATGCTTGTGGCGGCAAAGAAGGAAGTCATCGATGACTACGTCACTCTGATAAGAAAAGCCGGCCTGGCGCCCCAGGTTGTTGACGTGGATTTCTTTGCCCTGGAAAATGCCTTTGAGGCCAACTACGACGCTACCGAAAGCGGGGGTGTCGCCTTAGTTGACATCGGCGCCACCAAAATGAACATCAATGTTTTGAAAAACGGCGTCTCCATGTTCAATCGCGACGCCTCAATTGGCGGCCTCCAAATCACGGAGGACATCCAGCAGCGTTTCGGACTCGAGTATGAGGAAGCCGAAAAAGTAAAGCTTGGTATGACATCAGAGAAAGTGCCCGTGCAGGATTTGGAAGCAATTTTTGTCTCGGCAGCCACCGGGTGGTCAACTGAGGTAAAACGGGCCATTGACTTCTTTTACGCTACCTATCCAGAAGAAACCATAGGCCAGATCCTTCTAAGTGGTGGTTCTTCACGGTTGCCTGGATTGGATGCTCTGTTCAATAAAGACACAAATATCCCGGTGGCCTACTTCAATCCTTTAGCCAAGATTGATTTCGATACCAAAGTGTTTGATCAGCAGTATGTGGACTATATAGCACCGCAAGTTGCTGTTGCCGTGGGTCTCGCCCTGCGGCGGGTGGGAGACAGATGATTAGAATCAACTTATTGCCAATTGGCAGACGTCCGGTAGAGGAAAAAATCCGCAAAGAGATAACTGTTTTTTTCCTCCTGATATTCTTTTCTCTGTCCGTAATGGTTTATTTTCACATTGACCATACCCGCACGATTAAACAGATCACTGCGGAAAAAAAGACTGTGGATACTGAAATTCGCCGGTACCAAGACAGACAGAGACAGCTTAAAGAACTTCAAGAAAAGCATAAGATGCTGGAACAGAAGCTCGGTGTTATAGAGCAACTCAAGAGAAATCGTGATCTTCAAGTGAGAGTTCTGGATCAACTGGCAATTTTGGTGCCCACGGATAAAATGTGGATCAAGAAGCTAACTCAGAAGGGCAACACCTTAACTCTTACTGGTGTAGCCCGTGGCAACGAAGTCATCGCCCAGTTCATGGAGGCTTTGGAGAAATCGCCTTACATTGATGCCAACGGTGTGGTGCTCAAGCAGTCACGTCAGGTGCAAGTCCAAGGATACAAACTGAAGAATTTTAATCTGACCGCTAGAGTTATTGCCCCCGGTCCAGAAAAGGGAGCACCGGAAAAAAAGGGAGGAAAACAGAAGGCGAAGTCCTCTTCGGGAGGGGCCGTCTGATTGTAGTTCCCCAGCCTAAACGAGGGAAGGAAGCCCATGGCTTTGGATGTTAAAAAAGGCTTAGGTAGTGTCAAATTGCCAGTTATTCCTTGGGGTAAGCTGAGTAAACTGAGCAGAGTCCAAAAGCTTCTCATTGCAGTGGCAATTTTCGGGGCCCTCTGGGGATGTTTCGTCTGGTTTCTTTACATGCCCCAAACGGAGAACATAACCAAACTGAAGGGAGATCTCGACGCGGCCAAGACCAAGTTAGCCCGGCTCAAGAATGTTGAGAAGAACTTGCGAGCCTTTAAGCAGAAATATAGGGATACTGAGCTCAAATTCAAACAGGCGCTCAAACTTCTCCCAGATAAGCATGAAATCCCAGCTCTATTGAGCAGCTTAGAGAATCTCGGCGCACAGTCCGGCTTAGAATTTTTGTTGTTTCAGCCACAGAAAGAGGTGAACCGGAATTTCTACGCCGAGATCCCGCTCAAGATAGAAGTCACGGGACCCTACCATAACGTGGCCACTTTTTTTGACAAAGTGAGTAAATTGAGTCGTATCGTCAATATAGGCAACGTCCAGATGGCGGCAGCGACAGCCGCTAAAACCAAAAGTGATACAGTCATTCTCAAAACAGCCTGTACTGCCACAACGTATAAGTTTATCGAACCGAAAGAGCCGGAGAAAGGCAAGAAGCGCAGGAGAAAAAAGCGAAAATAATAGATCTGCCAGGTTGGAACGAAAAAACTCATACTCAGACTTTTTTTGTCTCTGGGCTTAGAGTTACGGGAAAATCGAGGCAGAAGACAACTCATAGAGGGGCTTCCCGTGGAAGGAGGAGTGGAATGAGGCATATTCGACGCTGCCTTAAAGGAAAATTGGTCTTGCAGATAGGTCTCATGGCCTTGATTTTCTATGCTTTTGGCTGTGCTAGCCAGCCTTCTGCTCCACCAACCTCCCAGGCCGATGCTGGAGACCGTGTTTCCACAGAAACACAACAACTCCAAGATATTCAAGTGGTGGATCAGGACGGCATCTTGGGCATCTACCTGGTTGGCTCGAATTCGATGACCTACACAGCCTTCAAGGCGATTGATCCCTTGCGGCTGGTCTTGGATCTGCCCAATACAGAGAGTGAGATCGCATCTTCGCCCCTTGCCGTCGAAAATGAAATCATCGGTAAGATAGAAACCATGATGCTTGCTCAGGAGCCCGAGCCCATGACTCGTGTCGAAATCGGGCTGAACCAAGAAACTCCATACGAAATAGTTCAGGAAAAGAATCAGATCGTGGTGCAGTTTGAGCAAACGGCTGCGGTCGTCGAAACAGAGCCGGCTCCTGAGGCAGAGGTGGTACTCGCCCAAACCGAGACTGCACCAGAGATGGCAGCGGCAGCCACCCCGGCATCATCTGGAGAGATATCACGGCCGGCCGAAAAAATTACAGCCATTCAACCAATAACGTATGGTGAAGAGCTCAAAGTATACATAATTGGCGATGGTAGTATTACCAAATACAATGTTTTTACGCTGACTGATCCAGCCCGAGTGGTGTTGGATCTCATGGGAGTGGAGTTGGCTGCAGGCAAAGCAACGGTTCCCCCTTCCGATCCCCTGGTCAAAGGGATCAGGATGGGAACCCACCCCGACAAAGTGAGGGTAGTTTTTGATCTGATTCCAGCAGCGGGACTCCCTTACCACCTTACATCGGTGGGAGACCGCCTCGTTGTTACCTTCGAACCAGGCTCAGGCTTTCCTGCCAGCCCTCCAATCGTGGTGACAACGGTTGCTGAACCAGCCGAACCGGCTGAACCACCCAAGCGCACCGCACCACCGCCTGAGGCAGCCCGGATACTATCAATTGATTTCAACCTTTTGAAATCTAACAAATCTCGTTTGACCATCGCCGCTAACCGTCCTCTTGAGCCGGAGATCCAGATCACGGGAGCAAACAGCATGTCCATGGTCTTTGCCAATGCTAAACTCCCTAAGCATCTGGAGCGGCACATTGACACAGGACAGTTTACCAGTGCCGTTAATGTGATTTTCCCCCGTCCAATGCAGGGAGTTCCCGGTACGGTGGAATTTTATATCGAAATGCGTGAAATGGTCCCGTACCACATAGCGACTGAGGGAAATGCGGTCTATTTGGACTTCGATAGCTCTACGGTGCCACCTGTTGAGCCCATCAAGCTGGGTAGGCCTGCTGCAGTGGTCGAGGAGCGAGGTCCGGAAATCCCGGCTCCAGCGCCGACAGAAGCTGCACCACCTCCTGCTCCCGAGCCAATGACTGGCCCCGCTCCACCCACGGCCGTTGAAGTTGGCGAGGGGATGGAGCCAGCCGCAGCAGAAGAGATGGCCGTCACAGAAAAGGTGCCGGTGATAGAGGCGGCGGGTCCAATGGTCTCACCTGACGGGCAGAGACGCTATACAGGTCAAAAGATTTCCCTCGACCTGCAAGAGGTCGACATTCGAAATGTGCTCCGACTTTTGGCTGACGTCACCGGTAAGAACATAGTCGTGGAGCCTGGTGTTTCAGGCAAAGTCACGCTCAAAGTGGACAATGTACCCTGGGATCAAGTCCTGGAGTTGATCCTGAAGATCAACGAATTGGACCATGTTATGGAAGGAAATGTCCTACGCATTGCCACAGCTGCGAAACTCAAAGCGGAATTTGAGCGCAAGAGAGAGGCGGTCGAAGCCCAGAAGGAACTCATGGCTGCAGCCAGGGATCTGGGAGAAATTTCCACCGAATACCTTCAGGTCAACTATGCTGACGTCGGAGATATTAGTGCCCAAATCGATAATATCAAGAGTGAAAAGGGCACCTTATCTGTGGATAACCGCACCAATCTGATTATCTACAGCGATTTTCCCAAACGGATAGAGACCGCCAAAGAAATCCTTGCCAGGCTGGACAAGGCCACCAAACAGGTGATGATAGAGTCCCGTATTGTCTCAGCCAACACCAACTTCTCACGCAACCTGGGCATCAGCTGGAACGCCTCCTATACCAATAACAGTCTCAATAACAGACTGAGCTCAGCAGATAATTCCAATACCCTCGATTTTTCCGTACTTGCGCCAACATCCAGTATCGGTACTTTTGGTCTCAATCTTGCGCGAAATTTAGGCGTCAACAATTTGCTCACACTAGACATGCAACTGGACGCCTTGGAACAGGCCGGTGAGGGCAGAGTGATCTCCAGTCCCAGAATTTTCACTCTGGACCACGTCCAAGCCATGATCCAGCAGGGTGATCAGATCCCCTATCCCCAGAGGACTGAAGAGGGCACAATTAGTACCGCTTTCGCGCCGGCCACCCTGTCTTTGACCGTGACCCCTCACATAACCCCGGACGGCAAAGTCCGGTTGGAGGTGCTCGCTAAGAAAGACGAAGCTGACTTCAGCAGGACCGTCCAGGATGTACCTGCCATCCGCACCCAGGAGGCTCAAACCGAGCTCTTGGTCAATGACGGCGATACCATTGTCATCGGTGGCATAGTTATTCAGGACTTCTCTTGGTCGGAAGATCGTGTCCCATTTCTGTGGCGGATACCACTTTTGGGCTGGCTTTTCAAGAATCGCCAGGTCGTAGATGAGAAAACTGAACTCCTGATCTTTTTGAGCCCATCCATAGTGGTCGATCAGCGACTGTCGCAAAGATAATAAAGGGTTTACTAACGAAAAACCCCGACGCTTTTCGCGTCGGGGTTTTTTATTTTGCGAGAAAGGGTGAAGGCGAGAAAAGCGAGAAAGGTTATAATAGATATTATTACTGTGGGAGCGGCTTTCCAGCCGCGATAGCTGAGTAGCCACTAGTCAGTTGGTACTGAGCGGGAGGTATTGTCTTCTTCGTTTCGGTGCCTAGTGCTTAGTTCCTAGTGCCTAGTTTCTAATGCTGCCTGCTGCTTAGTGCCCGCTGCCGTTTGTCTCCTGGTTCCTGGCTCCTTGTTTTTAAATTCGCAATTCGAAATTCGAAATTTCTTTTATTCCAACCTCTTCAGGTAACGCTGGGCCTCCATCGCTATCTCCGAGCTCGGCGCCAACCTTATTACCTGACTGAAGCTGCGTCTGGCTTTCTTCCTCTCACCGCTTCGATAAAGCAGCCTACCCAAGTTCAGATAAGCGTCCGCATACTGTGGATTAAACTTCACCGCCATCTCATAGCTGAACCTGGCCTTGTCGTATTGCCCCAAGCCCTCGTATGCCTTCCCCAAATTGTTGTAAGCTGCAGCAAAGTCAGGGACCATTCGTATGGCTTCTTCCAGATGCAGCGTTGCCTTGTGGTACTCTTTGCGACTCAGATATGCAAGCCCCAGGTTCATGTGGGCGTCTTGAGGGTTCATGTAGAGCTCATTTTCCAGGGCCTTGTGGTAATATTTAATGGCTTCCTCCACCTTACCTCGGCCAAAATAAACAAAGCCAAGGTAGTTGTATGCGTCTGAGTAGTCTGGTTTCAACCGTATGGCTTCATTGAGATGATATTCCGTTTTATCAAGCATCCCTTTCATGTCGTAGGTCAAGGCCAAGTCGTAGTGGAGGTGGGGGTCATCAGGGTATATCTTGAGAGCTTCGCGAAACTGCTCCAAAGCTTTACTGGGTTGGTTGACGCCAAGGTATCTCTCCCCCCGGTCACGAAAGGCTCTTGACTGCTTTTCCCTGAATGCCTTGTTAGTGGCACAACCAGCAAGCAGCAATGCCAAAGTTACTATCACTCCTAACGCTAGACATCTATTATGCGCTCTCAATCTCTCATCCCTCCCTAGCCCGGATATTTTATGAATCACTTGCTGACAGCTAATTTGTTTGTGAGTCTAATTGCGACGATACATTTTGTCAACAAGGCATAGAGCATGGGGCATGGAGCATGGGGAGGAAATTTCGAATTGCGAATTGCGAATTGCGAAATTAAAGAATTAAAATTTTAAATGATGTAGCTACTGGATTCTGGATTCTGACTTCTGAATTCTTAAATGTTTTGGTGCCAAGTGCTTAGTTCCTAGTGCCTAGTTTTCTTGCTGTCAGCTGCCAGTTGTTTTTCTCTATGCTCTATGCTCTATGCTCTATGCTCTATGCGCTCTGCGCTTTGCGCTCTCCTTATTTGCAAAACTACATTTTTGTGTTATCTGTTATTATCCACTACACAAGTGTAAGAAAGGAACTGGACCTTGAAGAAGATTGAAGAAATTACTTATCTCTATGAAATTGCCAAGAGCCTGAGCGGAACCATAGACCTGAAAAAATCTTTGTACTCGGTTTTGGAAATTATATCCAAATCGCTGGGCATGAGACGAGGAACCATCACAATCTTAAATCCTCTGCGAGATGAAATACAGATTCAGGTTGCCCATGGGCTCTCCCGGAGCGCCATGCAGCGCGGTAAGTATAAGCCCGGCGAGGGAATCACCGGACGGGTTATTCAGCAGGGTAAGGCTCTGGTAGTGCCCAAGATAAGCGAAGAACCCCTGTTTCTCAACCGCACTGCCTCCAGACGACAGAATCAGGAAGAGCTTTCTTTTATCTGCGTGCCCATCAAGAAGGGGCAACACGTTGTGGGTGCACTCAGTGTAGACCTCCCCTATGACCCCTCTTTTGATTTAAAAGCAGGCAGAAGAGTTCTTACGGTGATCGCCACCATGTTGGCCCAGTGGGTAATCAATTTAGAGACTCTGCAGCTCGAAAAGGAGGCCTTGCACGAAGAAAACTTGAGACTTCAGCAACAGCTTGCCAGTAAACACAGCATCACCAATATTGTCGGCAACAGCAACAAAATGCGGGAGGTCTTTCAGATGATTTCCCAGGTCTGCCGCAGCAACGCCACTGTCCTGATCCGAGGTGAGAGTGGTACGGGCAAGGAACTGGTGGCCAATGCCATTCACTATAATAGCCCCAGAGCCAAGCATGCCTTTGTCAAGGTCAACTGCGCCGCCCTTCCTACCACCCTGATCGAGAGTGAGCTCTTTGGTCATGAAAAGGGGGCTTTTACCGGCGCGATCAAACAAAAACGGGGAAAATTCGAGCTGGCAAATAAGGGCACTATTTTTCTAGACGAGATCGGCTCAATTGGCCTGGACGTGCAGGCTAATCTGCTACGGGTCCTGCAAGAAAAGGAATTCGAGCGTGTCGGAGGCACCCAGACTATCAAATCGGATGTGAGGATAATAGCAGCCACCAGCAAGAATCTGGAGCAGGCCGTTGAAGATGAAACCTTCCGCGGTGATCTCTATTATCGTTTGAATGTCTTTCCCATTTACCTGCCACCGATGCGGGAACGCAAGACCGATATTCTCTTACTGGCTGACCATTTCTTGGAAAATTACGCCAAAGAAAACAGCAAGGACATCAGGCGTTTCTCCACTCCCGCCATCGACATGCTCATGCAGTACCATTGGCCTGGTAATGTGCGCGAACTGGAGAATTGTATAGAGCGTGCCATTCTATTGTGCGAGGGTGGAGTGATCCGCAGCTATCACCTCCCCCCGACCTTGCAGACCGGTGAGCAGTCAGACACTGTTCCAGCCCGCTCCCTGGATGAGGCCATAGCCGGTCTCGAAAGGGAGATGATCATCGATGCTTTGAAAAACACCCGCGGCAATATGGCCACGGCAGCAGAGCTGCTGCAAACAACAGTGCGGAAATTTACTTACAAGGCCAAGAGGTATGGAGTTGATTACAGGCAGTATCGGTAAGACGTTACCTTTACCTACTCTGGTGGCCTAAGAAATTTCACCACAGAGGCACAGAGGACACAGAGGAGGGTGGTTTTCCCTGGCCGGGAGACGACGGCCAGGGAAAAGAGCCTCCGCCTCCGGCGAAAGCTCTTTGGCAGATTTCCGACCGGTAGTATATAGCCAGCCAATTACTAGATCGTGGCCACAGGGCTGCGATCTTTTCTCCGCGCTTCGCTTGGAGTCCCACC
>JBFFBS010000113.1:0-11306 GCA_041560295.1 Syntrophobacteria bacterium
CATCAAAGAAGTTATCCCCCGTTTATTTTTTGCATTGACCTCAGCTCCTTTATCGAGAAGGGCAACTACAATGTCGTTGTGGCCGTTTAGTGCAGCATACATCAAGGCTGTTGTGCCACTGGTAGGTAGTTTGACATTCGGATCAGCGCCCTTGGCCAGCAAAAGCTTGACGGTTTCAGTGTGACCGCTTCTTGCAGCCCCGAATAAAGCGGTAAATCCAATGGTATCCTTCACATTGACGTCAGCACCCTCTGCCAGCAGGGTTTTTACGGCCTTGGTATCGCCGTTGAACGCTGCGTCGAGGAAGGCCCTATTAACCGCGGTTGTAGCACCAGTACCCGTAAAGGGAGTGAAGAGGATTACCACCAAAACAGAAACCATCAGTAGCGGTTGCCAGACCGTCCTTCCTATAACCCTTTTTTGTCTCACCATATAAGTTCCCCCTCAGTCAGTGGCCGTCTTTCCTACCCTAAGATCAAGGACCAGAGAAAGTTTGTCAATAGAAAAGACTACTCGCTTCGCGCGTTTCTTCTTGGCGCAACCATGCAACGTTAGGGTAAATAATGATGTCATTTGGATTCTTGATTCTTGGAGGACGCATACCATTCCTCAACGGCTGCGATGACGGTGGGGCAAGGGTCCTTTTCGCCTGTCTTGGAGGTGAACAATACAGCAATCACAGCGGCTGGGCCAACAAGGGCGGCCCCAACTCCCTTGCCAAAGGTCTTGGAGGCTCGCCTGGTATCGACCTCAATGGAGGGATTGGTAAACGTACCACTCAGCCTGAACTGCTTCGCTAGTGTACTCAAGCTGATACTGCGTTTGAGCTTCTTCTTACGGGCTCCCTCCTTTGGCACCGGCTTAATCGAGAAGTCCAATTTTTCCTTATTGAAATTGATCTTTCCTTTACTCAGTACAGTCATGTCATTCGAGTCGAACATCAATGCGGTGCTGCGTGCAAAACCATCCTTGACAGTGAAACCGCTAACGATACAGTTCGTCTGGGTATATTGAGTTGCTTCCAGAAAAGGGTTGAGCAGCCGGGGGAGTGTTTGGCTAAAGATACTGCCTAGAAGGTGGACGTACTTGTTGTATATTTGTCCTTGGCCGATGATAAGGCTGCTCTTGCCATGCAGTCCGGCCATTATTGCAGCCACCGAATTGCCCTGGCTCTTAACATCGGCCTGTATGTCTACCTCACCCTCAGCGACGTCTTCTAGTCCCAACTTCGTGAGCATTCGGTCTAAATCTAGTTGATTAATCTTCAGTTCCGCTTGTAAGGCCGCGTCGTCACCCTGCACGTTTACATCGATTTGAGCATCCAAGGTTCCACCACCTATGGTTGCCTCGAGCCGCTCCACCATAAGGTGCCCCTCATCCAGCACCATGTTGAAAGTAAGGTCTTTGATCGCCAAGCGCGGTAGCAAGAAAGCTTTTGCATTGAACGTAAGCCTGGCATCAGCGTATTTCAGAGCATCCAATGGCAGGTGATCAGTTGGGAGGATCTTATCCTGTTTTTTCTTCGACTTCCCCACCGGTTCTTTTGGTCCTGAGATCACCTCCGTTTGTGAGAGAACGGGTCTAAGGTCCAAATTCTGGGATGAGAGGATCGCCTCAAACTGAGGTCGCTTTTGGGCCAAACTCAGCTCTGCTGAACCACCCAAGTCACTATCTCCAAAGGCAATCTTGAGGTTGGAAATTTTGTAGGTCTCGGGCGCGACATCAGAGAGCCCGAGGCCAATTTTGAAGGGTCCCACGTCAGGCACATCACTCATAGGAACGAGTCGGGCAACTTCGGGAATTGACCGCCCCTCAAGGTGTAGGGCGAGATTCACGTCTTTGAGATTCATGACGTCTCGTACACTTCCGTTGACGCTGACTGTCGTGCCGGCCGTCTTAATGGTCAGGTCTAATGGCCAAGCTTGCCCGGCATCTGCCAGTGCATGGATGGGACCCAGCGTTCCTGCGAACGCCAGGGGAATGTCGTTTAAGGCTCCTTTGAACTCCACTCTAAGGGGGCTGTCGTAAGCCTCGGATGTGGATCTGAAAGTCTGTCCGTTGAAAACATGGGTTTTTGCTGAGGTGCCGTCTTTAAAAGTTATACGGCTGTTTTCTATAAGTGCTTGCCTAAGAGCGACTCTGGGGAAACGGGCATTTTTCTTGTCTTTAGGTTCTTGAGACTCTCCTCCTTCTTCGGTCTTGAAATCGAGATTAGATTTACCTGAGCTGTCGGTCTCAATCAGAATATCAGGGGACACAAGGATGATTCTCTTGACTGCAATTCTCTTTAGAATGAGCGGTAGAAGCGTAATCTGGATCTCGAAGCGTTTTAGCTTTGCCAACTCAGGCCGTGAGCCCCAGGCGGCGTTTTGAAAGCTCACGTCTTCCACCACCAGGGTAGGCGATAAGCCAACCTCGAGATCGATGTCACCAGCCAAAGTGAGCTCCCGGCCAGTAGCATCTTCTACAACTTTAGCGATACGCGGTTTAAACTTGTTGTAGTCGTATGTCGAGAGGATAAAATATGCTGTCACGATCATGGCGATGAGCAGAACGGCGGCAATTCCCACTATACGTTTCCAGCGCATTGCAATTCACCCTTCTATACGGTTCGCTACTTCTTACAGCACTACCTCCAAGGATTTCCAAATACTTGAACATTGTCAATAGTGATAAGAGGTATTTTGACAATGTGGAGAGTTACATTATCGGAGAGGTGGAAAGTTTCTTGAATGTTAGTCCGGCAGGACTTGACGTTCCTCGACGTACTCGGAAAGTTCCTGGGCTTTGGCGAGATCTTCTCTGTACCGACGATCTTTTCCTATCCTTAACCACAGCCCTGCTCGATATTTGTATAGAATCGCATCCAGCCAGACCTGGTGGTTTTTGTCTATAGCCTTGCCGCAGTCTTTGATAGCTTTGTCAAGGTTGCCCTTTTCTTCCCAGGCCCTTGCCCGAAAGTAATAAGCGATAGCATCATCTCTGTCTATTTTTATGGCCTTGGTGCAGTCGGCGATAGCCTGGTTGTAGTTGCCTTTCTTTCTGTAAAGGTTGCCTCGAAAATAGTAAGCCCTAGCATCATCTGGGTTTATTTCTATAGCCTTGGTGCAGTCGGCGATAGCCTGGTCATAGTCGCCTTTCTCACTGTAAAGGTAGCTTCGTAAATAGTAGAGATTAACATCACGCTGATCTAATTCTATAGCCTTACTATAGTCGGCGATAGCTTGATCATAGTCGCCTTTCTCTTCCCAGGCTCTCGCACGTTCACGGTAAGCATCAGCATCATCCGGATTTTTCTCTATGGCTTTCGTGCTATCAGCGATTATATGGTCATAGTTAGGTGAACATCCGGCAATGATTAGGCTCTGAGCGATTAACAGCATCAGGGCTAAAGCAATGATTATATTTTTCATCTCAAATAACCTCGGAAATGAAATCATATTTAATCATAGAAAACCTGTTCCTCTGGGCCAGGTCAAGATCCAATTGCTTTGCCGGTAAATATGGCGAGCGCTATTGGAGTACTGGAGTGTTGGAAAAAGAGGAAGCCTTGAATTCAAGCTGGATTAGTCCTTTCATTACTCCATTACTCCACCACTCCATTGATCCAGCAGACAGCCACATGACGTAAAGACCTTTGCCCAAACTGAGGTTAGAATAGGAGTAACATAAAGATCCTGTCGAGGGGAGGCCAAGCATCATTTATAAAGTATTTGCGTTTCGTGATGAGGGTTTTTCCAATCTACTTTGCTGGCGGTATGTGTATTGGGCTCCCTGCGGCAACCTCAGCCGCTTCCATGATGGCTTCTGAGAGGGTAGGGTGCGGGTGGATTGTTACCAGGAGGTCCTCAAGAGTAGCGCCCATTTCCAGGGCCAGTGTGCCTTCAGCGATCAATTCAGATGCCTGGGGGCCCACCATGCCAACTCCCAGGACGAGATTTGATACGGGATCCGAGAGAATCTTTACAAAACCATCCGACCGCCCTAAGGTTCTCGCCCGTCCAAGAGCTCTCAGGGGGAAACGACCGATATTGACCTTGAGTCCTTGTGCTTTGGCCTCACGCTCAGTGAGGCCGGCCCAGGCGATCTCCGGGTCAGTGTAGACGACTGCCGGAATAGCCCGGTTGTCAAAAGCAGAGTGGTATTGAGCAATCACTTCAGCCACCACTTTGCCTTCCCGACTTGCTTTGTGCGCCAGCATGGGACCTGGTGTCACATCACCCACTGCATATATGTGGTGCTCGGCTGTTCTGCCTTCAGAGTTCACCTGGATGAATCCGTGCTTGTCTGGGGTAATTGTGGTATTCTCCAGACCAAGATCGTCGGTGTTTGGCCTACGCCCCACAGCCACGAGAACCTGACTGAATTCGGATTTCCTGGCCTCACCGTTTTGTTCAATGGCCACGACAAAACCAGCAGAGCTTTTTTCCAGGCCCACCACTTTTGATGCCACTAAAATTGTTTGGAATTGTTGCTCACAGGAGTTGAGTAAAACGTCCACCAGGTCTTGGTCTGCTCCCATAAGGAGGTGAGGAAATAATTCAACCACCGTGACCCTGGAACCCAGACCCGCGTAAACCTGACCCAATTCGAGGCCGATGTAACCACCTCCGACAATTAAGAGATCCTCTGGGATTTCCGGTATTTTAAGGGCCTCAGTGGAATACCACACGGGGAGGTCTGAGGCCAGGGGAAGGCTTTGGATGCGGGAGCCGGTGGCAATAATGCAATGACGGAAATCGATGGCGCTCACATCAGCTCCCTCAATGATCAAGGAACGATTGCTCGCAAAGCGGGCCCGCCCAGTTATCAACTCTATCCCTCTTTTCTGGATGAGCCGATCCACGCCCTGAGCCAGGCTGCTGACAACAGAATCCGTCCAATTACGCAAACCCTTCAAGTCTGTTTTCAGGTCAGAAAAAGACAGACCAAATCGCTCGGCGTTCCGTGCAGCTTTGATGACCTCAACCGCACTAATCAGCGTTTTTGACGGAATGCAGCCCTCCAGAAGACAAACACCACCCAGTTGGTCGCGCTCATCTATCAGAGTCACCTCTTTTCCCAGATCAGCGGCTCGGAGGGCGGCGATATAGCCACCAGGCCCGCCGCCGATAATTGCCACTTCCGTCTCTTGTCTTAGGCTTCCAACGACCATAAATATCACTAAACACTACTTAAGGCATAGGGCACAGAGATAAGGCTCTGGGCAATATTTTGTATACCTTTTCCTTGGGCTTTGCACCTTGTGCCTTGCGCCAGATACAAATCAGATCCTAACCTTTTGCTACTTGCGGTCTACGTTTCAAGGAGCAGGAGATTCGGGTCGGAGAGCTCTCGCACCATTTCGCTTACGAAACGGGCCGCATCAGCACCATCAGCCACTCGGTGGTCAAAAGAGAGGGTGAGAGGAAGCATCTTTCTGGCCACGATCTCGCCATCGCGGACAACGGGCTTCTCTTGTACCCTGCCCATCCCCAGTATGGCCACCTCCGGATAATTAATTGCTGGAATGAGAGCAGTACCGCCAAGTGGTCCAACATTGGTGATGGTGAACGTGCCGCCCTGGAGTTCGGCAACTTTGATGGTTCCTTCCCTGGCCCGCTTGGCCAGATCCTCGATGGTTGCCGAGATCTCCATAATGGATTTACGGTCAGTGTTATGGATGACGGGAACCAACAGCCCTTTACCAGTATCCACCGCAATGCCAATGTTATAGTAGTCTTTGTAGATGATCTCCTCTTTGAAAGGATCAAGGGTGGTGTTAAAAGCGGGAGTGGCCCTGAGTCCTGCTGTTACTGCCTTGATAACGAAGGCCAGCAGAGTAAGATGGCCACCAGGTTGTCCCTCACGGCGCTCTCTCTCCCGTAAGCGGAAGTCTTCCAGAAGAGTAACATCTGCCTCGTCCATGTGTGCCACATGAGGCACCAGGATCATGGATGTGACCATCTTGTGCGCCACTTTCCGTCGGATAGACCGAAGCGGTTGTTTTTCAACAGGGCCCCACTTTTCAAAATCTGGAAGAGGTTCCAGATCGAGGAAAGGGATAGTTGCGCAGGCCTGGGCAGCATACTCAGCCTCGGCGAGCCGCTCCTCTACGGCCTTTTCGTCAGGGAGCTCAACCCTTGCTGCCACCGGTTCCTTTACGGGAGCTGTAACAGATTTTTCCGCAAAGAGTTTCACGTCCTCAGGAGTAATGCGGCCGCCAGGTCCAGAAGGAATAACTAATTTTAACTCCACGCCTAACTCACGTGCCAGTCTTCTGGTGGCGGGTGCCGCGGGTGGAGGACCACTTATCTGAACGGGAGTTTCAATACTAGGAGGGGCTTCCGGCTCAGGGAGAGTTCCAGGTAAGGCCTCTGTCGTTTCAATCACCGCGATAACCGTCCCAACCAGCACAGTGCCTCCAACCTCACCAGTCAATTGCACCACTTTTCCACTAACGGGTGAGGGGATGGTCACGGCGGCTTTGTCAGTTTCCACATCAACGAGAGGATCGTCTTCTTTGATCAGGTCTCCGACCCGAACGTACCATTTTACAATCTCCCCTTCATGGATACCCTCGCCGAGATCTGGCAGTTTGAATTCAAACACTGTTATCTCCCCCGGCGCCGAAAGCATGGAGCACTGCCTTTTCCGCACTGAGCACTAAGACAAATAACATTAAAGAAATTCTCCTCAATTTTTCAAAATTCATTTCGACCACAGGATGGTATGGTTCCCCCGTTACCTAATATCTATTCCAACTCATGCTTAATACGGGCGATTGCATCTGGAGTTGGTTTGGGAAGTCCGGCAATCTTCCAAGCCTTGATCGGATCGATGAACTGTTCGTAGAGGCATTCCTTCTCCTGGTGGACGTTCTTGCAGACGTGGCGAACGATAGGGAATGATTCGTATCGGCTGTAGTAGTCTCTCATAAACTTGAGGATTTCTATCCTCTCCTCTGTAAGATCGCACTCATCCACGTCCTCTATTGTTTGGGTCAAACCGCAGGCAACCTTTTCATCCCATTCCTCTCGATTGAGCAGGTATCCTTCGTCGTCAACGTTGATTGTAATGTCATTATATTCAATGGTAGGCATGTTCCACCTCCTGCATCTTTAAAGGAACCAAGGTTATCACTAGTTACAGGTCAATTAGCCAAACATCGCAAGAGTAACATGTAGTATGCTTATAGATCCGAATTCCTAAATCCGAAGCACGAAACAAATCCGAATTTCAAATTCTCTAATGTTCAAAACAAAAGCGAAAGAATCAATGATTTTATATTTTTGGTCATTTGAATTTGTTTCGGATTTCGGATTTATAAGCTGTCCGACACCTCAATTCCTAAACTCTTTCAGAAGTCTAAGGTTTCTGTGATACCGCGCGCGATTCTCTCCACGTCCGGGATGAACATCAACTCCCGGGCGAAATAAGGTGTAACCACATCGTATTGAGTCACCCGTTTAACCGGAGCCTCAAGAGAAAGCAGAGCCTTGTCGTTTATCTTGGCGATGATTTCAGAGGCGACCCCAAAGGATTTGGGAGCCTCCTGGACCACCAAGCAGCGACCGGTTTTTTCAACTGAGCTCACTATAGCATTTCCGTCCATAGGAGAAATGGTGAGCAGATCGATCAATTCGATGCTGACCCCTCGTCTTTCCTGAATCTCGTCAACCGCTTGTAAGGTAGACCGCATCATGGCACCCCAGGCTACGACGGTCAAATCGCTTCCCTGTTGTACAATCTGCGCCTTTCCAATTTCAAGGACTTCCTCTTCCTCGGGAACTTCTTCGCGGAAGGCGCGATACGATCGCTTTGGTTCCATGAAAACCACTGGATCCGGATCCCGGATTGAGGCTGTGAGTAAAGCCCGTGCATTACGAGGTGTGGATGGAATAACCACCTTCACCCCCGGAAAATGCGCAAAGGTTGCTTCGCGACTTTCTGAGTGGTGCTCCAGAGCTCTCACTGCCCCCCCATAAGGCATGCGCACTACTAGTGGCACGTTCCACAGCCCGTGAGTTCGGGAACGGTATCTCGAGGCGTGGCCCTCGAGTTGGGCCAGCATAAAATAAGCGAACCCTGAGAACTGCATCTCCGCTACCGGTTTCAAGCCTGCCATGGCCATGCCGATGGCACTCCCAAATATGGTCGACTCAGCCAGGGGCGTGTCGATAACTCGCTCCTCGCCGAATTTGTCATACAGGCCATCTGTAACTCTAAAAACGCCGCCGTCAACCCCCACATCCTCACCCAGAACAACGACGCTGTCGTCCCTTGCCATCTCCTGCTCCAGGGCGAGATTTAAGGCCTGAACCATATTTATTTTAGCCACTGGCTGCCCCCTTTTTTTCAAACTCGGCGAGGTTTGCAAGAAAATCGGCCCGTTGTTCCTCGATCTCTTGGTGAGGGGTTCCGAACACATGGTCAAAAGGAGCGTCCGGTTTGAAGTCAGTCTTGCTCTCAAGTTCCTTCACTGCGTTTTCAATTTCCTTTTTGATTTCATCATCCATCTCGGCCTGGAGTTGTTCGTTCCAGAACCCCTTCCTCTCTAGATAGAGTTTGAAACGAGGGATAGGATCGCGTTGCCACCAGTCCTGGACCTCCTCCTCGGACCGATACTTCTTGGGATCGTCAGCAGTGGTGTGCATCAATAACCGGTAGGTGTTTGCTTCGATAAGAGTAGGGCCTTCGCCCGCATAAGCACGATCCAGGGCTTCCCTGGTTGCTTTGTACATGGCCAGAGCGTCGTTGCCGTCCACCTGTATGCCTGGCATGTCATAGGCAATGGCCTTTTGGGCCAGGGTCTTGGTATGGCTTTGTTTGTTGCGGGGCACGGATATGGCCCATTGGTTGTTTTGACAGACAAAAACCACAGGAGCTCGCCACAATGAGGCGAAGTTTAGAGCCTCATGGAAGTCTCCCTGCGAGGTGCCACCATCGCCGAAGAATGCCACCACAGCAGAGTCCTTTTCGCCACGGTACTTCATAGCGTAAGCTATGCCCACAGCATGTGGAATCTGCGAGCTCACGGGGATGGCGACCGGCAACGTCCGCGAAGAGGGAGCCAGGAGGTTACCCTCTTCATAGCCGTTGTAGAAAAGAAAGGTCTGAAGTATTGTTTCGCCTCGCATAAGCCGCCCAGGTGTTTCTCGGAAAGAACAGACAAACCAGTCCTTGGGGGTCATGGCCAGGGTTGGACCGCAGACGGCGGCTTCCTGTCCGGTGCAAGGGGCAAACGTTCCCAACCTACCCTGGCGCTGCAGGTTGAGCATCCGTTGATCAACTTCTCTGGCCAGGACCATGGACCGATAAACTCTTATCAGTTGCTCCTCGCTGAGCTCGGGCTCCAACTCTTGGTCCAGATTCCCATGTTCATCTAATACCTGGAGATACGAAATGCTATATTTTCCAATTTCGTGCAGTGGCATCGCGGTTTCCTCTATATAATGAAATGATCTTGCTGATCCTGTCGGTTATTGAGATATTTACTTACTAAAGTAAGAAGATAACTGTAAAAGTCAAGACCACTCCATCCCCCAAATAGTGCATGAAAATGCTTCAGCGAGCGCAATCCCCCTAGCTTGCTGCGGGGTTAGCGAGCGAACTGCAATAAAATGGAATCACTTCCTTACATTTCGAAGATTCCCTGTCCGCCGCAGGCGGACTGCAGGGAGCTTCAATGAAAACATTTGGAGAGTTCTTAGTGGTTTTCATTGGTTACCAACGTGGAAGTTTTTAGTGTTTTTAGACACTTTCTTGCGGCTGGTATGGTGGAAACCTTAAAAAATTTTAGGGCTGTGCACTTAATTCCGCACATTGGACAGACCTCAAGAACCAGTGCCAGAAATCCAACCTGATTGAAGTCTCTCACATTCTTACCAATTGGCATCACTCTTGCTACCAAACTTGATTACGAGTGGCGAGACAATGGGGAGCTTCATCCCCATGGCGCACCCGTTTTTCCGTTGCCAGACGAGTGAGGGGGAGAATTGGTGAGAATGCAGTGCAAAGGTCGGCTCCTCTTCTTGCTTGGAGTTTTATTTCTACTCCAGGCAGGGGGAATCGCTTGGTCGCAAGTAACTGAGCGGGTGAGTGTGGGTTTAGCGGGCGCCGAAGGAGACGATAGTAGCACTGACCCTTCCATCTCTTCCGATGGCAGGTATGTGGCCTTCGAGTCCTTTGCCACCAATCTTGTGGGGGTGGGTAATGATAACAACGGGTTCTCTGACGTTTTTGTTCACGACCGGCAGACGGGAACCACCACCCGAGTGAGTGTGGGTTTAGCGGGCGCCGAAGGAAACGATCCTAGCTTTGACCCTTTCATCTCTGGAGATGGCAGGTACGTGGCCTTTGAGTCTGATGCCAACAACCTATTAGGGGTTGGAAATGATAACAACGGCTTCTATGACGTCTTTGTCCACGACCTCCAGACGGGAACCACCACCCGAGTGAGTGTGGGTTTAGCGGGAGCCGAAGGAGACCAAAATAGCACTGACCCTTCCATCTCTTCTGATGGCAGGTACGTGGCCTTCGAGTCCTTTGCCACCAATCTTGTGGGGATGGGTAATGATAACAACGGGTTTTTTGACGTTTTTGTTCACGACCGGCAGACGGGAACCACCACCCGAGTGAGTGTGGACTCGGCTGGCGGCGAAGTAGACGGTGACAGCTCTTCCTGCTCCATCTCTGGAGATGGCAGGTATGTGGCCTTCATTTCTGATGCTACCAACCTTTTGGGGGTGGGTAATGATAACAACGGATTCTTTGACGTTTTTGTTCACGACCGACAGACGGGAGAAACCACCCGGGTGAGTGTGGACTCAGCCGGCATCGAAGGAGACAACAATAGCAATTTCCCCTCCATCTCTTCTGATGGCAGGTACGTGGCATTCGAGTCTGATGCCACCAACCTTGTGGTTGATGATGCCAACGGGAGTACCGACGTCTTTGTTCACGACCGGCAGACGGGAGAAACCACCCGGGTGAGTGTGGATTTAGCCGGCGTCGAAGATATCGGTGACAGCAATAACCCCTCAATCTCTGCCGACGGTAGTTCCGTGACCTTCCAGTCTGATGCTGACGACCTTGTTGGGGCGGGTAATGATAACAACGGAGCTCCTGATATCTTTGCTGACGACCTGCAGGCGGGAGCCGGACAAAGTGAGGGTGACGGAAATAGTAGTAGTGGATGCTTCATCGCCACGGCAGCCGATGGGTCCGTTGTAACAAAGGAGAAATGAAGTGAAATAAATACTTAAATTGAGGTATTTAGGAATTCAGGTATTTGGGAATTAAAAAATAAAGGTTTCTACATTTAC
>JBFFBS010000114.1:0-11269 GCA_041560295.1 Syntrophobacteria bacterium
AAGTGGCTCAATATCCGCAAAACACTGCATAAGTGATGGCGACAGATCTTTGGGGTGCGAGGTGGTAAAACGAATTCGCAGCAACCCTTCCACTTGGGCTACTCGCCTCAGCAAACCAGCAAAATCCAGTTCCTCCGCAACTCCTTGGCCGTAGGAGTTCACGTTCTGGCCCAAAAGCGTGACCTCCCGTGCGCCGCACTCAACCAGGCTGGCCACCTCCCGAACAATCTCGTCGCTCGGACGGCTGCGCTCCCCACCACGAACCATTGGCACTATGCAGTAGGTGCAGAAATTATCACAACCTCTCATGATGGTGACGTAAGCGCTCACTTCAGGCCTGCACAGCTGCGACCGCCCGTCAGACTTGTCACCAAAATCGTAGGAAAAATCCACAAAGGCCTGTCGTTCCCCGGTAGTCTCATAGCGAGCGAGCATGGCCGGCACTCTACTGACGCCATGTGTCCCCACCACGAGATCCAGGTGTGGCAGCCGTCGCAGCAGATCCTCGCCATGCTGCTGAGCCACACAGCCACCGAGAGCCACTACCAGTCCCGGCTGGCTGCGCTTGAGTTGCTTGAGGCGGCCCAGGTAGCTGAATGCCTTTTGCTCGGCCTTGTCACGAACAGTGCAGGTGTTGATGAAGATAAAATCCGCCTGGCGATAATCATCCACAGGCTGAAAATCTTCCTCACCAAGTATTTCCTCCAAACGTTCACTGTCGTAACGGTTCATCTGGCAGCCGAACGTTCGGATAAATAGCCGCCTGATCTTTTTATCGCCAATTGTGCTCACGAGACAGTCCTGGTGTTCGTTTCTAATTCCTTCTTCAGCCTGGCGATCTCCTTTGTGGCCTGAGATAGCCGTTTGGCCAAAGTGCGAATAATCCTTTTTGCCATCTCCGGATGTTCCTCAATCATATCCTGAATGTTGTCGGCTGAATAGACCTGAACAACGCTACTGCCCTCGGAAATTATGGTCGCCGAGCGCACCTTGTTCAGCACACTTGCCATTTCGCCGAAAAACTCGCCGGGGTTCGTAATGCGCCCGACTTCCTTGCCACCCTTTGAGACCACTAATCCCTGCTCAGTGGATATCAGTTTGAAGATCTCAGTGTCTCTGGCCCCCTCCTCAATAATGACCTCGTTGTCTCCGTAAAAGCGGACGTCGATATTTTCCGCCTTGGCCCCTGCCTCTTCTTGCCCCGCAGCGTGTCTGGTCTGTATAAGCTGCTCGAGTAGAGACAGGAGAATCCCCCTACTCATCTGGGGGCGCTCGTACAGTATAAATTCTATCGCCTCTCTGTCATACATGGCGATTCGGGTCTTGTCTATTGAACGAGCACTGACACTTGAAGGCCGATTGAGAAAACAGCTCTCCAGGCCGAACACATCTCTCTCTCCAAGAAGGGCAAGCTGTCGCCCGTGACGGGTGACCTTGACGTTACCGCTGAGCACTACAAAAAAATGGCTGCTGACCTCACCTTCAGCAATGATTTCCGTATCTTCTCCGTAAGTACGGACTTCCAGGGCCGTTGCCCCGTCCTCCAGGTCAACATCCTCCAGCCATTTTTCATCCGCCACGGCGTCACCTTGCCAGCCCCGGCCAGGGAGGCTGTTCTGTGCGGCTCCATGTAAGGACTGGTCCAATGGAGGTTAATCTTTATCCCAGCCGCCCACAATTTTCAAGAGCAAAGAATTGTTTACTCGGGTTTAGCCAACCGGACTGATCCGCTTGAGCTCAAGTTCTTGACCCAAGGCTTCCAGCAAAACCTCCAGACTACCATGACGTCCAGGCGGTACTGCCATCTGTACAAGCCCCGTCTGAGGATCCAGCGTGGTTAAGGTTGTCAATCCCTCATATGCCTCCAAAATAAATTTCAGGTAATGGATTTCGTGCGGATCAACCTGGTAAATCCACAGGGTTGATCGCTGTTGGGGACTGACTTTAACAGCCATTGACCACCTCCTGGGAATGATGCAGTCACGTTATCATTTTTGGTCAGTGGTTACAAGGTCTAAGCCCTTTGTTGGCGCCGCCCCTTTTGGGCCAAGCCCGTCATTTTGCATGGGGCATGGGGCAGATAGTCATTGCGAATACTGTATGAGCGAGATTCGATCTTGACCTGTGTCGCTTATAACATTTTCGAGCAATCTCCTGTCTTCTTTTGCCTTGACTTGCAGGAAGGCTTGGGATTTATTGTTCCGGACCATCATTATTACAAACCGAGCCCGGCCGTCGGCAGGACAAGTACATGAAGAGCACTGAGTCTACACCAGAAACGATCCAGGGAGTCCGCTACCAGTGGCAGCTAAAAACCCCCTATCACGACCTGGCCAAAGAGATTGAAACGGTTCTCGGGCTACCCCCTTTGGTGGCACTGATTCTCACCACTCGGCACATCACCTCTACAACTCAGGCTAACGATTACCTCGATTGCCGGCTCGAAAACCTTCACCCTCCAGACAATATGCCAGATCTCGATAAAGCGGTTACTCGCATCGCTAGAGCTTTAGATCAAGGAGAGCAGATAGCTGTCTACGGCGACTATGACGTGGACGGTATTACTGCCACCGCGCTGCTGGTCCATTTCCTTTCCTCATTAGATGGAGCAGTACGTTGGTACATACCGCACCGTCTTCAGGAAGGTTACGGTCTCAACAGTAACGCTCTTCAGACTATGCATACCGAAGGTGTTACTTTGATCATCACTGTGGACTGCGGCAGTACAAATCATGAGGCTATCGAATTGGCTGGCAAACTCGGACTGGATGTAATTGTCACCGACCATCACCTGCCTCCACATTCCCTTCCGGCAGCAATCGCCCTGGTAAATCCCAAACGGAGCAAAAAAACAGAAGAACTCAGGAATCTTGCCGGTGTCGGTGTTGCCTTCTACCTTGCCGCCGCACTTCGAGCCCACTTCCGCCGTGCGGGGCGCTGGACTACCGCTGAGCAACCCAACCTCAAAAAATATCTCGACTGGGTCGCCCTCGGCACCATAGCAGACATGGCCCCTCTCACCGGTACGAACCGGATTCTTGCACGTTTCGGTATGGTAGAACTTACCCGAACGTCCAACTGCGGGCTGCGGGCTCTCATGGCGATCTGTGGTCTGGAGAAAAATACAATCAGTGACTGGGACGTCCTATTTCGGTTGGCTCCACGTCTCAACGCTCCTGGACGACTGGCGAGCGGAGACCTGGCTGTGCGCTTTCTCCTTAGCACTGATTCTGCTGAGGCCCGTAACCTGGCCCTGGAACTCGAAGAACTCAACCGGAAGCGCCAGCATGAGGAAAAACAGCTATTGGCCGAGGCTTTGTACCTGGTCGAGGCGGATAGCTCTTTCGAGCGAAGTAGTTCGTTGGTTCTTGCCTCACCCGGCTGGCACAAGGGATTGCTGGGTCTCGTGGCCTCCCGCCTCGTCGAACGTTTCAACAAACCGACCATCCTCCTCACCCGAGTCGACCAACACTGGGAAGGCTCCGGCCGTAGTTTTGGCACCTTCGATCTTTATCAGGCACTGTATAGCTGTAGAGATCACCTGGAGCGCTTTGGCGGTCACAAACAGGCAGCAGGACTGGGCCTCAGAAAAGAACTACTGACAGAATTCCGCACTGCATTCGAAAGTATTGTGGAGGAGCAAATAGACCCGGAAGACATCCGCCGAACGATGAAAGTGGATGCTATGGTTCATCTTGATGAGATTACCCCTGAGTTGATGGCATATCTTGAACGAATGCAACCTTACGGAGTAGACAATCCAGAGCCCGTTTTCTGTTGCCGTGGTTTTCAGGTGGAAAATCTCCAGATACTCAAGGGGTGCCATTTACAGCTGCGGTTGAGGCATGGAAAAGCACGGTTCGGCGCCATTGGCTTCAACTTCATTGAGTCCGATCATCCACCTCCGGTTCCGGAGTGGCTGCTTTTCAGCCCTAGATGGAACCATTGGCAGGGCGAGAACCGCATTCAGTTGCACATCATCGATTACAAATAAGAGTGGAGCGTGGTGCATAGAGATAAATCGAAGAGTCTCCTGCTGAGTCCCCGCCTTTCAGGCGGGGCCCCAGTTTCGAAACAAGTTCAATCTGGATGTGAGATATGAGATGTGGGATAATAAAACCCAAAAAAAAATAGTGAATCTCACATCCCACATCTGTAGTTCAGGATTTGTGTCGTGCTTCGTGTCTCATGCTCCATGCTGACTGACCGCTGATAGCTGACAGCTGACCTAATAATCCTTGCCAAGCCTCGAACCCTATGCTAATGAAAATGCTACAGCGAGCGCATTCCCCGTCTCGCCCGGGCGGGACTGCGGGGTTAGCGAGCGAACTACGATAAAATGAAATTACTTCCTTACATTTCGAAGATTCCCTGTCCCGCCTTGGCCAGGGAGCTTCAATTGGAGCCTTGCCGTTACCGTTCTACATGCAGTAAACGGGACCAGTCAAAGGGCTCTTCCTAACCGCTAACATTCGGCGTTGCAGGGGATGATGAAAGCTCTACTATTTAAGGTTTCTTGGGCCGTGTTGGTCTTGTGGTTGTTCTTCTTCACCCTTTCTTCTCCTGCCCCAGCCCAGGACAGAGATCTGAACAGACCGCTGGTGGCCTCTGGCACCAGGCCCATGCTGGAACAGGACTCGGCAGACGCACGAAAGTTGGCCCTGGAGGAGGCTTTACGCGCTGCTGTGGAACAGGCTCTAAGCTGGCTCCTTCCTTCTGAACGCATAGTCCGTTATTATCCGCTCCTGTTGGATCATATCCTCAAGGAGCCCATGAGTTACATCCAGGACTATCAGATAGTCCACGAAGGTGAGATATTTGGGCTCTATAGGGTGACCGTGCTAACAACCCTGTACACCGAGGGACTGACGCGTAAATTGCGCCGTCTTGGTCTATTTCTGGCTGCCAGCGAGCGTCCCCGAATTGTGTTACTGGTTGCTGAGCGCACCAGCCCTGAGGATCCCTGGCATTGGTGGTGGCAGACTTCGCTGGTGGAACATCGACAGTTTATATTTTCTCAGGCTCTGGCAAAGCTCATGTCTGACCAGGGTTTGGTGCCACTAGATCCTAAGCTTTTTCTGGAGAGCTTACCTGAAGATCCGATCTATCAGGAACCTGAGTTGGCAGACGAGCAGGGTGAAGCCTTGGCTAAGGCTCTGGGGGCGGATGTGGCCATCCTGGGTCAAGTTACTCACCTACCCGGCAGCACGGATTCAACTGGAATGGCTAACGGCTCTCTACGAGCAGTGCAAGTGGAAAGTGGTAAGATTCTTGCCCGGGTCTCCGGCACTGTCCAGGTTCCACCTCCCAGCGAGTATGCGGCATCTGACTACGGTTTTACTGCCTTGGCAGAACGCTTGGCCCCGCATCTGGTGGATGGTGTACTGGCTCCCTTTGTCGCCGTATCCCGTGCCCCAACGGAGGTTACCCTCCAGGTTGAAGGAGTGAGGTCCTATGGTGATCTTATCCTTATCAAGGAGCACCTCCAACGCACTCCTGCGGTAAAAGAAATCAGGCAGATTAAGCTGAAGGCAGACCTGGGTTCTTTCACCCTCGTTTTGGCGGGGAACCTCGAAGACTTGGTGAGTGCACTGGAGGGTCACGACTTTGGTACTTTTGTTACCGGCGCCGAAGTGACCGACGAAAACTTCATAGCAGTGACTATCCTCAGCAAGAGGTAAACCTCTCCTCCCATGACCATTCCGAATTTCCTCACAATCCTGCGCGTCCTGCTGACACCGGTGCTGGTTATTTTGCTCCTCGAAGAACGCCTCAGTGAGGCCCTTTTCGTCTTCATAATAGCGGGAGTCACGGACGGACTCGACGGTCTGATAGCCCGACTGTATAAACAGAAATCCAGGTTGGGCGCCTTCCTAGATCCGCTAGCGGACAAATTGCTTCTGGCTACCACCTACATACTTTTGGCCTACCAGAGTATGGTTCCAAGCTGGCTCACCGTTATTGTTCTCAGCCGGGATGTGCTCATCGTTTTGGGGGTATTCGTTCTATTCATGCAAGACCTACCTTTTGAAATCAAACCCACCCTTGCCAGTAAGCTGACCACCTGTACCCAGATCATTACCGCAATTGTCACCATGGCAACAGCCTTGGCTACGCCCCATCCGCTTCTCAAACATAGCCTTTTTTACCTCACCGGCGCAGTTACGATTGTGTCCTGGGGGCAATATATGGTCCGGGGAGTACGCATTATGCAGAAGGCTGGGCATGATCAGAGGAACACTAAGCACTAGACACTAGGTACTAGGAACCAGGCACTACTAGCCTGGATATATCATGAATTGGTGTAGCGAGACCACAAAGATGGGCGTGCCACCTGGCAACCGCAGGGTGTTGATTCCGAGGCGTACCTGAACGGTACGTCGCAGGGGCCGACACCCGAGGACGCCAGGAAGGACGCCCATATCCGTGGTCGCAGCAAGTTATTCATGAAATATCCTGGCTAGGTCACTACCACTTGAAATTTGGTGGGTAGTGCACACTGCCTAGTCGGACTTGCGGCAGCTAACCCATGGGAGGAAATTTTTCTTGACAGTGACCACCTGTCTTGATACTTAGTATATGCTTTAATCATAGGCACGTAGCTCAGGGGGAGAGCACTACCTTGACGCGGTAGGGGTCTGGGGTTCAAATCCCCACGTGCCTACCAGATCTACTCTTCAAAGGTGTTGATAACGACCTTCATGCGAATTCACAAATAGTAGTCAGCTAGAGGCATCGGCGAGGTAGAGCTCGGGTGCCTTTTCTTATTTAGAGATGGAAGAGCAATGGCCGAAATAAACGTATCAATTGGGGGTGAGGAAAGCCAGCGCTTGCCGAAGGGCATAAGTGCAGGAGAAGCTCTGGAGCGTCTGAGAAAGAAAAAGGGCATGCCCGCGGTTGCCGCTAGGATAAACGGCGAACTCGTTGATCTCAGCAAGCCTCTGGAAGAGGATTGCACCATTGAGCCGCTGAGCCAGAATAACGAAGAGGCCCTGGAGATTCTCCGCCACACTGCTTCGCACGTTATGGCCCAGGCGGTACAAAGCCTGTATCCGGAAGCCAAAATAACTATTGGCCCCGCCATTGAAAACGGTTTCTACTATGATTTTGATTACCCTGAGACCTTCAGTGTAGAGGATATTCCCAAAATCGAAGCTAAAATGCAGGAGATAATTCAGCAAGCTACGCCCGTCTTTCGCAGGGAACTGGATCGGCAGGAAGCGATTCAAGTCTTCACTGAACGTAACGAGACCTACAAGGTCGAAATGCTGGAAGAGATGGAGGAACCGGCGGTGTCGGTCTACGGACAGGATGATTGGCTTGACCTCTGCCGCGGCCCCCACTTGGTCAACACCAGTGAGGTCAAGGCCTTTAAGCTCACCGGAGTTGCTGGAGCTTACTGGCGGGGTGACGAGCGCAATCCAATGCTGCAGCGCATCTACGGCACAGCCTTCTTTTCCAAGAAGGATCTTAAGAGACATCTACAACTTCTTGAGGAAGCAAAAAAACGAGATCACCGTAAGTTAGGGAAGGAACTGGATCTTTTCCATGTAAGTGACGAGGCGGGGCCAGGACTGGTCATCTATCATCCGAAAGGAGCTCTGCTCCGCCATATCATAGAGACCTTCGAGAAGGAAGCACATCTACGCCGCGGCTATCAAATGGTCAGCGGACCGCAACTGCTCAAGACAGAAATGTGGAAGCAGTCGGGGCACTTCGAAAACTACCGGGAGAATATGTACTTCACCGAGGTGGAAGGCCAGTCCTACGGTATCAAGCCCATGAACTGTCTGGCCCATATGCTCATCTATAAATCCACAATTCGTTCTTACCGAGATCTGCCCATACGATATTTTGAGATGGGTCTGGTGCATCGACACGAAAAGTCCGGGGTGCTTCACGGCCTGACACGAGTGCGTCAATTCACTCAAGATGATGCTCATCTCATCTGTACTCCGGAACAACTGAACGACGAGATCAAGGGAGTTATTGATTTTGCTTTGGACATGCTGGAGTTATTTGGTTTCGAGTACGAGATTGAACTCAGCACCCAACCAGAGAAGCGCATCGGCACTGACGAAGATTGGGAACGGGCCACCGTCGCTCTGGAAAAAGCACTTACTGACAAAAAGATCCCCTATGCAATTTGTGCCGGTGAAGGCGCATTTTATGGTCCCAAAATCGACATCCTGCTGAAGGATGCCTTGAATCGTCGCTGGCAGTGCTCCACCATTCAGTGCGACTTCACCTTGCCGGAGCGTTTTGATCTGACCTACATAGGGCCTGATGGTGGAAAGCACCGTCCGGTGATGCTCCATCGCACCCTTCTTGGCAGTATGGAACGCTTCCTGGGGGTTCTCATTGAACATTACGCTGGCGCCTTTCCCACCTGGCTGGCACCGGTACAGGCTATCATCCTCACAGTTACCGACCGACATCAATCGTACGGCGAAGAACTATACAAGCAGCTATTGAATAATGGTATCCGAGTGGAAAAGGACTTGCGGAACGAAAAATTGGGCTACAAGATCAGAGAAGCACAGCTTCAGAAGATTCCTTACATGCTAGTAGTGGGAGACCGGGAAGTTGAAGCGGCTGGAGTCTCACCTCGCCGAAGAGACGGCAAGGATTTGAAGCTCATGGAGGTGGCGGATTTCGTTGAACTGGTTCGGGAAGAAAACGCGGTAGCAGATTCGATTTTTGTAGTAACTTAGCGTTTTTCGGCATACAAAATGCTAGATGTCTACTACCGGGCATTGGATAGAGCCAATCAGAAATTTGACCTAGGTAGCATGAAAAAGAATTACATTGCCGATGTGGGACATGAGCTCTGGGATGTGATATTCTGTCGAGAAAGAGAATTGTCCACGCATCGCATAGCTATTTTCCAAGAAAGGAGGGAAGAAAAATAAACAAGCATGTTAATGTAAACCACAGGATTAGAGCTCCCCAAGTCCGTCTTATAGGTGTAGACGGCACACAACTGGGGATAGTGCCGCTGGAAGAAGCACTGGAGCGCGCAACTGAAGAAAAATTGGACCTGGTGGAAGTGGCGCCCAAAGCAACGCCGCCTGTATGCAAGATAATGGACTATGGTAAGTACAAGTACTTGCAGAGCAAGAAACTCCAGGAGGCGAAAAAGAAGCAGACTATAATCCAGATAAAGGAAGTGAAAATCCGCCCGAAGACCGAAGAACATGATTATCAGTTTAAGCTGCGGCACATAAAACGTTTCCTCGGGGAGAACAACAAGGCAAAGATAACTATCATGTTCCGCGGGCGAGAAATAGCCCATTCTGAACTGGGATTGAAAGTCCTCGAGCGTATCATAGCTGACACTGAAGAAGAAGGTGTTGTGGAACAATCGCCCAAGCTCGAGGGAAGAAACATGACCATGATACTGGCTCCGCGCTCGTAGCTTTTCTGGAGGAAGATCCCTTCCTGCATTGAAAGCTACGCCGAAAGTCTGCACCGAGCACACATACGCTGCACTCTAAGTCTGCAAGCCCAGGAGCCCTTCTTGCGTGCAGTCGCTACCGTTCTGTTCCGTTCAAAAATATCTTGACAATTTCTGAACTTAACGATATGTTTTTTGATTCGCTTGTAGTACTGAGACCACACGGGAGTTACAATGCCTAAGATGAAAAGCAATCGCGGCGCAGCCAAGCGTTTCAAAACTACCGGCAGCGGAAAGCTCCGCCGCTCTAAAGCGTTTAGAAGCCACATCTTGACGAAGAAATCAGCAAAGAGGAAGCGAAACCTGCGGAAGTCTGCTCTTGTTCACTCCACAAATGTCCGAGGAGTTCGGCGGATGCTGCCCTATGCCTAACGGCGGGCAGATGGGTTTAGAACCACGGCAAGACGCCAGGGATGCTTCTTTTTTTTGACCAGGATTAGTTTGTTATCCGAATAGGGGTGAATCATGGCACGCGCAACCCACGCAGTTGCTTCCAGAAAACGACGCAAAAAGATACTGAAACAGGCGAAGGGATATCGCGGGGCGCGAAGTAAATCGCTGCGCTCAGCCCGCGTGAATGTGGAAAGGGCGCTCCAGTATGCCTATCGTGATCGACGTGTTCGCAAACGTCAGTTTCGTTCACTTTGGATAACCCGGATAAACGCGGCCGCCCGTATGCATGGCCTCTCTTACAGCAGGTTTATGGATGGTCTCAAGAAGGCCGGAATAGACCTGGATCGTAAGGTGCTGGCCGATCTCGCCGTCAACGATCCCCACGGCTTTGCTCAGATCGCGGAACTGGCCCGCCGGGACGCCTAGAAATTCTCCTCCCAAAACGATGAAACAAAAAATTGACACCCTCCTTCAGGAAACCATCGAGCGGTTGGCAATCATCGATAGCGCGAAGGATGTGGAACGACTGCGCATCGATGTGCTGGGGCGTAAGGGAACGCTCTCCCACCTGTTTAAGAAATTGGGGGAAAGCCCCGCAAAAGAGCGTCCTGTTCTTGGCAAAATTCTGAATGAGACACGCCTACGTCTGGAAAGCGCTTTTGAAGAGGCTAAATCCCGCACCACTTCCGTCTCTACAAACCTTACTGCTCTAGATATTTCCCTGCCGGGCAGGTTGCCGTACCTAGGCCATCTGCACCCTATTACTCGGGTCAGCATGGAGATCACCGAAATCTTTCAACGTCTGGGGTTCGAGGTGGTTGAGGGCCCAGATGTGGAGTTGGACTACTACAATTTTGAGGCCCTCAATATCCCCAAAGACCATCCTGCCCGTGACATGCAAGATACTTTCTACGTCACGGACAATATCGTTTTGCGTACCCATACATCCCCCATTCAAGTGCGGGTTATGGAAAAACAACCCCCACCCGTGCGAATAATTGCACCCGGCAAGGCTTACCGGTGCGATTCAGACGTGACTCACACCCCCATGTTCCATCAGGTCGAGGGGCTCATGGTGGACACGGACGTCTCTTTCGGTGATCTCAAAGGAGTGCTCACCGTTTTCGTGCATCAGATGTTTGGAGCGGATGTGGATCTGCGTTTTCGCCCCAGTTTCTTTCCTTTTACCGAGCCCAGCGCAGAGGTGGACATCCAGTGTGTCATGTGTCGGGGTGCTGGTTGCCGAGTTTGTTCGGAAACTGGTTGGCTGGAGATTCTGGGTTCCGGCATGGTCGATCCAGAAGTGTTCAAAATGGTTGGCTATGATCCGGAAGAGGTTACCGGATATGCTTTCGGCATGGGCATCGAACGCATTGCCATGCTCAAGTACGGAATCAACGACCTCCGGTTGTTTTTTGA
>JBFFBS010000115.1:0-11231 GCA_041560295.1 Syntrophobacteria bacterium
ATTTAGTCTATCTGGTCATCATTACCCCACTCCCCATGCGTGTGTGGCAGACGTAACTTCAAGTAAAGAATCCGGACCCAAAGGACCCGGCATTGCACTGCCCCCTGACGGGGCTTGCATAGTCTTTCCCCCTAGCGGCAGTCTGCTGGAGTGATGGAGCATTACAAAATTTCAAATTCCAGGCACCAGATCTAAGGGTTTCAGGTGTCAGGGAAAAAACAAAAAAACTGAAACCTGAACACTGAAACCTGAAACCTTCACAAGAGTTCGCACCTGCACCGGCAAAGCCATTGAACTCTGACCTGGCCCTAAGGACCAGGCTTTCAATGTTAAAGAAAACAAGAAACCACAACTACAACATTTTATCTAAGCTGTTGGATAGTTAGTGATGGAGGGATGAACCATGAGTGAAGAACTGAAATCAGGCATGACTCACGAAATGGAACGGCACGTCACCGAGGATCTGTCGGCGCAAAAAGTTTTTCCCCATGTGCCCAATGTCTATGCCACTCGGGCCATGGTGGGACACTTCGAGGAAGTATGTGCAGAGATGGTCCTGCCCTATCTTGGCGAAGGTGAGCAAACTGTGGGGATCGGCATGAAGTTCTCCCACACGGCAGCCACCCCAATAGGGATGAATGTGCGCTTCAAAGCCACGCTGATTGAAGTTGACGGCAAGAAGCTTACCTTCGAGGTGGAAGGCTTCGATGAGGTTGACAAGATAGGCGAGGCCACCCATCAACGCTTTATCATCAATGCGGACAAATTCAACGCTAAGATGGCAGAGAAGGCCAAAAAGACATAATACCTTACCGCAGAGGGCGCCGAGGACGCAGAGAAAAAGCAATAGAAAGCGAGAATGTTACCGTCTCGTTACCAAGCCGAGTTCCCATGGCGACGAATGCTGGAGTAGATCCTCAAGGCTCAGTTCACATCTCATCTCCACACACCCGCTTGAAGAGGGCAGCACAGATATTACGTGAAGATGTGCAGAATTTAGCGCTAGGCCTGTTTTTGATTTGACCCAACTACTCCTCTGCGGTCTCTGCGTTCTCTGCGGTTTAACATTACGAAGGAGGGTCGCCATGACGGTACCTGATTCGGTGAGCCAATTGGATGGTATTCTCAGGCCCAAAAGTGTGGCAGTAATCGGGGCTTCAACCAGTCCAGACAAGCTGGGTCATGAGATTTTGAAAAACATCTTGGACGGCGGCTACCAGGGAGCCGTCTATCCAATAAATCCCAAAGCTGACACCATCCTCGATCTTCCCTGTCATACCAATGTCAAGGAACTGCAAGAACCGCCTGACCTGGCTGTTCTCATCATACCGGCGCGCTTCGTACCGCAGGCTATTCAGGATTGCGGTGAGAAGGGTGTAAAGGGCGCTGTGATCATTACCGGCGGGTTCAGTGAGGCTGGAGCCGAGGGTGAGGAACTGCAGCAGCAAACAACTGAAGTAGCGCGTAAATTTGGAGTAAGACTCATTGGGCCCAACTGCCAGGGAGTGAACAATCCCCACCATCCCATCTGTGCTTCCTGGCCCCTGCTCACCTACCGCGGCAAGGTGGCGGTCATCTCCCAGAGCGGCACGGTGGGAGCTGCCATGATGGACTGGTTTTCCGAGGAAAAACTAGGTGTTTCCAGCTTTGTGAGTATGGGCAACCGGGCCGATGTGGATGAGGCCGACCTCATTGACTACTTCAACCAGGACGAGAACACTGAGGTTATTGCTGCCTACATCGAGGGGATAAAGCGGCCTGTCCAGTTCTTGGAGGTAATGGATCGGTTACAGAAACCTTTGGTAGTCCTCAAGTCCGGTCGCACGCCCAAAGGCAAGGTGGCCGCGGAGTCACATACCAAGGCTCTGGCAGGTGCTGATGCCATTTACGATTCTCTTTTCAAGAAATATAACGTGTGCCGGGCCTATACCATCGAGGAGTTCTACGACTTTGCCAAGGCATTCGCATATCTTAAACCACCGAAGGGTAACACCATTGTCTTCATCACCACCTCTGGTGGCGCTGCAATTCTCGGCACGGATCAGGCGGAGCAGGAGGGTTTGGACGCGGCCCCCTTGCCTGCGTCCGTGGTGGACGCAATAACTCCTTTAATACCGGCCCATGCCATTAAAGCAAACCCCATCGATCTTACCGGTGATGGTACAGCCGAGATGTTTGGAGACGTCATCCGAGAAACCCGGGATCACTTTGACACCCTGGGAGTTATTTTTGGTGATCCGGTTGAAGGTGCTTCCGAGGTGGTAACTCCCGGGGCCAATGAACTGGTTATTTTTCTCGGCGGTGCTGAGGTAGAGCGTGAGGAACGAGAACGTATGCATCTCAAGGGAATACCGGTATTTCCTACACCGGAGCGCGGGGTTAAGGCTCTGGCTCAGGTCATGGATCGAAAAGTTCTCTCTGCCCCCCAGAAACCCACACTTACTCTCGATGCAACTGGAACCCAACTGCCGCCCCACGAGGCGCTTTCACTGATCGCCGAAAAAGGTTTGGACTGCGCCGCTTTCGCTCTAGCTGAAAGTGCTGACAGTGCCAGTGCAATTGCCCAAGAGCAGGGGTTCCCGGTGGCCCTTAAGGTCAGTTCCCCTGACATTGTCCACAAAAGCGATGCCGGTGGGGTGCAACTCAACCTGGACACCCCAGAAGCGGTGGTGAAAGCATACGGAGAGCTTCTAACAAAAGTGAAAGACTCATTCCCCCAGGCCAGGATCGACGGAGTTTTGGTGAACAAGATGGCTCCTGCCGGTCAGGAAGTTATTATCGGGATGAACCGCGATCCTCAGTTTGGCCCAATCATACTTTTTGGTCTTGGTGGGGTATTGGTGGAAATATTTCGTGACGTGGCCCTGCGGCATCCCCCCCTGACCCGTGAGGATGCGCTCGAAATGATCCAGCAGATCAAAGGATATCCTGTTCTGGCCGGATATCGAGGCCAGCCACCCGTGGACATGACAGCACTGACTGATTGTCTTTTGGCAGTTGCCCAGCTCGCCAAAGAAAATCCGCAAATAGTAGAAATTGACTTGAACCCGGTGTTTGCCTATCCACAATCCGCCCTGGTGGCAGACGCCAGAATTATCATGAAGGAGGACAATTAACTATTTTGTGGTAACCTCTAATATTTTTTTGGTAAAATAGATAAGGTTCGGCAAAAATCAGAGCAGAAGGCTCGTTCGGCCGGTGCCATCGACTCGCTATTACCTTGCGGCTCCGGTCGCGCTACTATTTTAGTGGCAAGGATGAGAACTGAGATGACTGCCCCACACTGGCTCATCGTACGGCTCAAGAACCAGTATCCCATGCTTCGTTATTTTGAGAACCGTACCTTTGGCGTCGAAATTGAATTCTACGGGTTGAACTACCTTCTCACCCCGCTTGATAACAGCATCATCAAGCCTTACAACATTTCCTCTCGAGCCAGGGATGGCCGGCGCTTCAAAGAGCTTTGCTCTGACTCCAAGATTGCCCTTGGAGCGGACAGAGACTCGTGGCACTTTGAGGAAGACACATCCGTGAGGGGCAAACTTCACACCAGATATGGCGCCGAACTCGTCAGCCCGATCCTGAGTGGTATTGAAGGACTCGTAGAAGTCTACCATGCCATGCAGCTTCTCAATGAGATCGACGGAGTAAATATTGACGGGTCGTGCGGCTTCCATGTTCATCATGGGGTGGATCGAGATGTCTACGGCTGTGAAAACCTCAAAGAGCTCGTGCGACTCGTTCACCCCATGGAAAATCTCTTTTATCTGCTCATCCCGGGAGAGCGCCAGAGCAGAAGTACGTGTCGCCCCATGGAAATAGATGTGAAGGCCTTTTTGAGAGACTGCGATCCCGTGTGCGGACCAAGTAACTGCCGGCTCCAGAAATTATGGTATTCGCCGGAAAACCGCTATAATCCCGAGGATGCTAGATATCCGCGCTACGACAAGACCCGTTATCACGGTTTGAATCTTCACTCCTACTGGTTTCGCTCCACCATTGAATTTCGCTATCACTCCGCAGTGCTGCACCATATAGACGACGCCATGCAGTGGATCATTTTCAGCCAGTTTCTGGTGGAAATGAGTCAGGGACATATCCCAACCATCTATTTTCATAACAACGGCAACAAGTGGCTACAAACAATATATGTAATCTACCACGCATTAGGCTATGCGGACCGAATCAAGTTTTTCCCAAGCTAGCTGGACGCGGAAGTAACCTGCTGCCATCTCAGAAGCCCAACTTCGCACACCACGCCGGAAAACGACCGAGAGCGCAAACCAGGCAAGCAAATAGAACGGTTAATTTTTCTAAAGAATAGCGGGAGCTGCTATGTGTGACATTTTTGCCCTTTCGGCAGGCTACAATTATACCGCCCAGAACTATCTGCCCATCTTTGCCGAAAAGGCCAGGGAAAACATGAGTGGTTGGGGCATCGGCTTTTTTCGCGATGGCCAAACCTTGGTGGAGAAATCATCAGAACAGGTATTCGCAGGCGATCAGGTACACGAGAGTTTCCAAAGGTTGGCAAGGGTCATCGACAGTAGAATCATTATTTCCCACATTAGCTGTCCGCGAAGCGGCGGACGTCACAGTACACACAACAATCCTTTCGCACTTTCTTTTTTGGACCACATCTGGCTTTTCGTTAACGTTAGCAAGAAAAAGGAAATAGGAGAATATCAGACAACTAATGAACCCCGTTTAGCATCCGACCTCTATGCTGCCAGGATTTTCGAATATCTTCGGGATCAAATTTTATATCAAGTGCAAAAGCACCCCTATGCCAGTCTCTATGGGACTCTCCGCGAAAGCATTCACCATCTGCTATCCGACTACCCCGGTCTGTACACCTTTTTTCTCGCTAACGAATCCGTGCTCTTCGGTTTTTCCAACTACCGCCGACTTCAGCTGTTGAAAAAATCAGAGAGCCTTGGAGACATCCTTCTCATCACCTCTGTTAGAGAAAGGTTGAGTCCGGAAGAATGGCTGACAATTAAGCCAGAAGTCAATTCAGCGGGCAAACTTTTGGCTGTGGCTGGACCGGATGTATTGCATTATGGAGATATATAGAAGACGCACAGCGCAGAGCGTATGACTGGGTATTTATGACACGCTATGCGCTCTGCGCTTAGCTCTATGCGGCGAACGAAGTGAGCCAGATGTGTGATTTATTTGTTCTCTCAGCAGGGAAAGATTATTCCGCCCCAAAGTCTTTGCCCCTCTTCGCCAGACAAGCCAGCAAAAACTTGGACGGCTGGGGTATAGGTTACTTCAAGAAATACAATGCCTATGTCGAGAAATCAGCAGAACAGGCCTATGTGGCCGACCGGGTTCACGATGCTTTCCAGAGGCTCGCTCGGGTGGTTAACAGCAGAGTCATCCTCTGCCACGTCCGCCTTCAAACCAGCGGTCCGGTGGATGAGTGCCACGCCCACCCTTTCAACCTAGAATTCGCTGGTCATAACTGGCTTTTTGCCCACAACGGCAGAGCCCCGGCCGTTGAGGCTTACCGCACCAGCGGTTCTCCAATAGAGGGTGCCCACAGTGATTCAGCCAGAACTTTCGAATTTCTGCGCGACCGTATCAGTTCTTATCTCCGCAGACCGCCACGGGTCTTGCCCACTCTTTTCGAGGCTATCCATCAGAGTACTGCCCAGTTGATAGAGGAATATCCCGGCGACTATAATTACATGCTAACCAACGGCTGGGTGCTCTTTGCCTTTACCAATCATCGGCAGTTTTTGATTTTGAAAAAGAGCAAGAAGCTGGAAGGCGGTTTAATGCTCACTACATTGGCCCGGGGACTGAGCGATGAGAAGTGGTTGCGGCTGGCAAAGAGCACCAACAAGCGGGGCCTCCTTCTGATGATCTCAGGCACAGATGTAATTTTCAGCCGAGCGCTCTAGTCACCTCTCATGAAAACCCCTACCAACTTTTTAATCGAAGCCGACCAAACACCACCGTTACCCAGTATTTCTTCCATAAGATTTCTAAATAACAGGACTTATCAAAATTTTTACCCAAAAGTGGTACGGCAAGAAATGGGTAAAAACTGCCGAGGGAGTTACGTTACCAGAGGCGGCGAGCGAGGGGATGATGAGTTCGGGGGATGAGATGGATGGCCTGCTGCTCACAATGGCTCCGGCACACTCCACAGCCGTAGCAGCGCAGGGGATCAACAAAGGCGACCTTGCGGGCCGCCGCAAAACTGAGGGCTCCAAACTGGCAGGCCGAAAGACAGACTCGGCAGCCGATACAGTTCTCTGCCACGGTCTGGGCGACGTATTCTCCACGAAAGAAAAGATGAAAGCCGTAGCGATCAGTCAGCAGTGCCAGGCAATCGGCCCGGTCACAATTGCAGAGGCCGCCGATAAACGGCGTTTTGAACGTCCACAGAGAGTGGACCAGACTCTCCTTTTCATAAGCCTGTAGCAGGTCCATAGCCTCTGCCTTGCTTAAGTGTTCGAAAACATCCACATCCGGTCCGAGTCGAAAGGTTTCGAGAAAGGTCTCCTTTATATCCAGAAACTTCTCGGGATCAATGCTGAGCCCGAAGCAGTAACGGGCGTTGTTATTGCCGGTGCTGCTTTTGCGGCAGATGCAGGGCATTCTGACGATGCAGCTGGCAAGATCCAAGACCTTGTCCAGATCTTCTAGAGGAACTACCTGGCCAAAGTGATCTCGGCGGCTTTGTCGCTCGTAAAACCAGTAACAGAGATGTCGCAACCATGCTGGTGCTTTGAGCGCCAAGTGAAATTTCTGTTCCAACTCAGCCACATGGCCGTTGCCAATATCCAGGATGAAATCTTTGATATATTGACGCCGCCGCAGATCAGACAACAGATCCTGGGAATAGTGCTCTGCCTTGAGGTACCACTTTTTTCCTTCCCCATGCTGGTGACAGAACTGACACATAAGCTAATAAAGTGAGGTTCAAGGTTTCAGGCACAGGGCGCAAGGCCACAAAATTTCGAATTGCGAAATTAAAGAATTAAAATCCCTAATGATTTAGCTACTGAATTCTGAATTCTGGCTTCAAAATTCTTTCATTGCGCTATTCGATGTAACGCCGAGTTCATTTAAAGTAGTCGACAGCGTTGCGAAATATCTGGATGCCGTAGCCCTCCTGGGGGTATGGTTCTCCTCCTCGGCGGTAACGCTCTTTGAATAGAGTCCAGTTGGGATGGTTGGTCCAGTGGTTATACGCTTCTGGATGCGGCATCAAACCGAATACTCTGCCGGTGGAATCGCAAACGCCGGCGATATCATTCATGGAACCATTGGGATTCTCAGGATAGCTACCATTGGCTAAGTTACCATCACTGTCAGCATAACGAACCACCACCTGATGCTTTTCCTCAAGATCCTTGATCACAGATTCTTCGGCGTAGAACTTTCCCTCCCCATGTCGTACCGGTAGCTCCAGATGTTCCAGTCCTCGGGTAAACACACATGGAGAACCTGTTTCCACCTTGAGGTGCACCCATTGGTCGCGAAAGCTGCCGCAGTCGTTACCGATGAGAGCCACCGTACGAGAACGATAATCACCATCAAAACCCGGCAGCAAGCCCACATTCACCATGGCCTGAAAGCCATTGCAGATGCCGATCACCAGGTTTCCCTCTTCGATGAATCTGAGTATGTCTTCGCCGATGTTATACAACAGCTTGGTGGCAAAGATTACCCCGGCCCCGTGGTCGTCACCCCAGGAAAAACCGCCAATAAAGGCAAAAATCTGGTAGTCCTCTAAGCGGGCACGTGCACCTATTTCTTCACCCATGACAAGCTGGTTGATATGAACTCTGTGGGCCTCTGCCCCGGCCAACTCAAGGGCGTGGGTAGTCTCCCAGTCGCAGTTCAAGCCAAAACCAGTGAGGACCAAGGCCTTGGGCGCACTCCGAATGCTGAAGGTGGAAGGGGAAATGTCCTTATCTTTTTCCATGATGTTCGTCTTGGCTCACTGCGTTCACCGCATAACGCAAAGCGGATGACTGGGTCGGTTAAAAACGCTATGCGCTCTGCGCTTTGCGCTTTGCGAAATCAAAGCTTCCCAAAAGGTTTCTTCCAGGCTGTTTTCAGCTGCCGGAGCCCAACATTTAAGAGAACCTTCCCCTCCAGTCCACGAATTGTGAGTTTCTTGTTCTCTGTTACCATGCCAACACAACCCCATGGCAAACCTTTGAACTTCTCTTCGAATTCAGCCCTGTCCTCTGGAGCAACAGTAACAATAAACCGTCCTGCCGACTCGGAATACAGTAAAATGTCATCCCGCTTGACTCCCTCCGCCGGAACTTTGGCTAATTCCACTTCTAAACCAAGTCCGCCAGCCATAGCCACCAAGGCCAAATGGACCCCTAAGCCTCCCCGGTAAATGCCATGGACTGAGGCAAGGATTTCGCCTCGCGTACTTTGCTCTAAGGTCTGGTACAGAGGAAGTACCTCCTCAAGCTTTACCTGCGGCACATTGAGACCGGTATATCCATAGAGATCGTAATATTCTGAGCCAGCCAACTCATTTCGAGTAACTCCCAAAACGTAGAGAAAATCACCCGGGACTTTCGCCTCCATGGTGAGGCAACGCTGCACATCTTCAATGACGCTCGTACCGGTAAACTGCAGAGTCTCCAGACCTGAGACCTTGTGCCTTTCGCCGAAATCTCCCTCCAGATTTCCGTCTACGTACATGCTGTCTTTACCGGACAGCAAGGGTATGCCAAAACCGAGACAGTAATCTCTCAGGGCCCAATTTGCTCTTACCAGCTGGGCCGCCTTTAGTTTGCCGTCAGGATTACTCTCGGGATCGTACTGAATATTTGGCCAACAGAAATTGTCCACTCCTCCCAGGTGCTCCAGACTCCCTCCCACTGCCAGCAACCGGCGCACTGTCTCGTCTATTGTGCAAGCAGTCATGTGATAAGCATCAATGCGAGAGTAGGTTGGATTTAGTGCCTGGGCTGTGGCCAAACCTCTAAGTGATTCAAGACGGGGGCGTAAAACCACACCGTCGTTGGGCACATCCCGCTCTGCCCCAACCAGGTGTTTGACCACACTTGTTCCTTGTACTTCGTGGTCATATTGCCGAACTATCCATTCTTTGGAGGCGATGTTCGGACGGCTGAGCATGGTGAGAAGAATTCGCCGCTGATTATCTGGTGGGCTTAGCACAGGTTCCCTGAGTCCTCTATGCTCCGGCTCCACCCATTCCGCTTCAAACTCCCATTGGGGAAAACCGGACTCAAGCAAGGCTAAATCCACATAAGCACAAGTCTCACCGTGGTAGGCGATATGAAGTCTACCGCTGTCGGTGTACTGACCTATTACCGTACTCTCAACCTCGTGCTTTTCAGAAAGTTGCATGAAACGCTTCAGATCCTCAGGTTTTATCGCCACAGTCATGCGTTCCTGACTCTCAGACACCCAGATCTCCCAGAGGTCCAGTCCTTCGTATTTTAGCGGCACTTTGTCCAGTTCCACCAAGGCACCCTTGGAAAACCTGGCCGACTCACCTATAGATGACGACAGTCCCCCACCCCCATTGTCTGTGATGAAAGCAATCAATCCCCTATCCCGGGCTTCCAAGAGGAAATCGTGCATTTTTTTCTGGGTGTAAGGATCGCCTATCTGCACATGACCGGCAGGAGTATCCTCGCTATAGATCTCACTAGAGGCTGTTACCCCATGAATTCCGTCTTTGCCTACCCGGCCCCCGCACATAATGATCAGATCGCCTGCGGTGGTGGTTTTTTTCTCACTGGGAGTACCCGATACAGTGGCCGGCATAATTCCCAAGGCAGTGACGAAAACCAGACATTTGCCCATATAGCCATGATCAAAAAAGACCTGACCGTAGGGCGTGGGAATGCCGCTCTTGTTGCCCCCGTCCCGCACCCCCTCAATGACCCCATCAAGGAGCCGGCGGGGATGCAGGTGGGGTTTAAGCGGACCACGGTAATCCCGGTAGCCCACGCAATAACCGTACGTGCCTGCAATCAGCCTGGAGCCCTTGCCGGTTCCCATTGGGTCCCGGTACACCCCCACGATCCCGGTGAGGGCGCCTCCGTATGCTTCCATATTGGAGGGACTATTATGGGTCTCTCCGGTAATGACATAGTAGGTATCCTGGTCGAAACTCGCCACTCCGGCATTATCCCAGAGCACAGAGACAACCCAGCCCTTTCTTTCCTTAAGTTCTAAAGTTGGTGCTTGGATACAGGTCTTAAAAATGTTGTCCACCACTTCGGTTTCGCCCGTGCCCAGGTCTCGGTAATAAAACTTCCCTTGAAAAGTATTGTGGTTGCAGTGGTCGCTTCTCGCCTGGGAAATGTACTCAAGTTCAACATCCGTAGGATCGGATAGGCCAACCTCGCTGCGGGCAGCCCGTACCTCAGGTCGGAGAAAATAGGAACGAATTACCGGTACATCATTGGGATGGAGGGCCAGGTTACGCTCCTGACTGAGTGCCTGTAACTCCTCATCACTTGAAATAGGAAGAGTAGACACTGTGGGTTCATGGGCAAGGCGAACCTTGGGCACGATGATGCCGATTCCTTCCTGGGGATTCCACTCTTCGGCCGAGTAGGTTCTCCATTGCTGGATCAGGTCGTTGGCCAAAAGCTCTTTGGCGATCCGCTCCACCAACCTGTATCCCCTTTTATCCCTCCCCAATCTCTTTCCTTTCAAAAGATACAGCCGGGAGGTGTAAACGCTTTCTCCAGGTTGAAAACGAATTTTGAAAAGATCCTCCATTGCCTCCACCGCTGTGCTCCCTGGGTTGTCTCGCACTCCGGGACGGAAGCCAATCCAGATTGCCCAGTCAAAGGGTGGAGCCAATGGTTTGAAAGAAGATATCTGACTAACCGGATTGGTGAAGATCTGGAGGCGGGCTGATTCGAGCTGCTCTTGGCTTAGTTGCGCGTCAATGGTCAGAACGTGAATGGTACGCACTTCGTCCAGCTGAATATTAAAATAGTCCCTTGCTTTTCGCCTGATTGCCTCTCCTTCGGCATCAAAGAGTTCGGGCTTCAGGGTGATTTCCAGGCGGGCAACCACGAATGACTATTCCTTCCTTTGAGTAATGTGCGGCCAAAAGTAGCAGATTTCCAGAATAACAGTCAACCGAATACTACGTGCTTAACTTGACAGCAGAGGTTTTTTATCTTAATATATGAGCATATACTCATATAAATAAGGAGAGCGATTTTGCCAAAACAAAGCAATGACTTATG
>JBFFBS010000116.1:0-10998 GCA_041560295.1 Syntrophobacteria bacterium
CATGTCCGGTTTCAGAACTCTTCATGAAGGTGACCGGGTGAGCTTTGACGTGGGAGAGGGCAACAAAGGCCCTGCAGCCGAGAACGTCACGAAGCTTTAGTTCACAGAAACACGTTTATCATGGGCATCTTGTCTAAATAAGATAAGATGCCCTTTCTATTTATACAGAGAAAACCTGGTCCTCAGGCCCAGGTCAGTGCTGAGTGGCTTTGCCGGTAAAGATTTCAATTTTTATTGGAGCACTGGAGTACTGGAGTATTGGAGTGTAGGAACAAGCGAAAGCCCAACTATCAACTTGAATTAGTCTTTTCATTACTCCATCACTGCATGACTCCAGCAGATTACCTCATGAAGGAAAGTCGTCAAAAGCTCCCTCGAGGGGTGGTTCAAAGTCAAGTTTTTCAAATTAGTCGTGATTTGCGGGGTGAGGGAGAGAAGCTTGACATCTAAAGGCTAATTATATATTAGTCTGCGTGTAAAAGGGTACAGGGAGTGAGCTGCAAGGACAACTTATTGAAAACAATCGAGTTTGCTTAGTCCTAGCAAATTTGGTCTTCAGGGCCAGGTAAAGTCGCATAGAGCATACCGCATGGCGCATAGCGTACAAATATAGGGAGCTTTGATACTGGCAGTTTTTCGCTTTGCGCTCTGCGCTTAGCGCTTTGCATCATGGGGATGGCTCAAGGCCGGGTCCTCAGTGCCCGGATTCTTTACTTGCTGAGGCCGGGAGTTAAGAAATCACTGAGAAAAGTTGATGACTGGTTGATAACTGACAGTTTCGGAGGGATGCATGGACGAACAGCAGGTTGAGAATGTGGAAGAGGAAGAAACCGAAACTGAGGAAGACAAGGTAGACCTGAACCGGGTATTTCGGGAAGCAGAGCGCGATCTCAACTCCATGTTTCCGGATGGTGAGATGCGAAAATTTCTCCGGAAGGTTAAAAAGAATCGAAGCAGCAACGAACGTTTCCTGAAGGGAATCAAGAGCGATAAACTCTGGGAGGAAGATGAGTAGAAACACCGTAGACAAGGGGAATTTCGGCTCCGATGGAGCCATCAAGGCTGTAATTTTCGACTGTGATGGCGTTATCGTTGACTCCCGAGCGGCAAATGCCAGCCTTTATAATCAGTTTTTGTCTCACTTCAACAAGGAACCGCTCAACGAAGACCAGCTCAATTACGTGCACTGCCACACGCTCCAAGAGTCTCTGAAGTTTCTCCTCGGCGATGACCGTCTGATTCGGGAGGCAGAGCGGGTGTGGCAGGAAATGGACTATGAACCCCTCATAGAGCTGCTTACTTTGCAGCCAGGCTTAATGGAGTGTTTGGAGCTGCTCCGCCGTCACTACAAGACTGCCATTGCCACCAGCCGCACCCGTACAATGGGCCAGTTGCTGGAGAGATTTGAACTGAATCCATATTTTGATCTGGTAGTTACATCCCTTGATGTGCACCATCCCAAGCCACACCCAGAATCAGTCAACAAGATTCTTTCCTATCTTGATATCACGCCTGATGAAGCATGCTACATTGGTGATTCTGATGTTGATCGGGAGACGAGTGAACGCGCAGGTGTGCTTTTTATCGCCTACTGCAATGAAGAGCTCAAGGCTGCTCATCATGTCTCCCATTTTGATGAACTGATCCCGCTACTAGAGCAATATAGTTCGGCTTCAGGCTAAAGCCTTTTGCCTCACTTATCATTTCGCATTGCTCATCTCTCATTTTGCATTTAAATGGAGTGACGTTTGTGCTTTTACCCTCAATGCGAAATGCGCAATGCGCATTGAGAAATGTGAAATGAGAGTGTGCTTGCCGATATTGCCAGAGGAAGTCTCACCATGGAAAGTACTCGGCTTGAGGGCAAAGAGCTTCTCCTGATAGGCACGGTCCATCGGGACCCGGATGGAGCGGCCAAGCTGAGAAAACTGCTTGCCGAGAAGCGCCCCGTGGCTGTGGCGATTGAGGTTAGCCCCTACGGACTCTTTTACCGGCGTAGAAACGGCCGCCGCTTGCTACGGCGTCTCATGAAAACAGTAAAGCGTCTGGCTGAAGATCTAGAGGTTGCCTGGCAACGCTGGGGCCAGATCCATGCCATCCGAACTCAAATCCAGCTGCCTTTTGAGTACCGCACCGTTCTGAGCTACTGCCGAGATACTGGCGCTACGCTCTCTTGCATCGACTCCTCGACCTGGAGCAAACGATTGATCGATAATCATTGGTGCCATTTGCTGAGCCGCGAGAACCTAGAAATACTGCTAGCAGAACACCCGCAAGATCAGAAACAAGAGGTCAGCAGGGACTACAAGATGGCCGCTCTTCTTTTGCGCTCTCGGGAGGAACCGTTCGTTCCTGCTTTCGCGCAAACCTGGTCAGCCGATCTTCACTGGCAGCAGAGAGAGGATGACTTAGCACGGTCGCTGGAAGGATTTTATGCTACGGTGGAAAAGGGTCTACTGGCATATGTTGGGGGCTGGCAACATTTGCTTGGCCCAAACGCAGGTGGTACCCTTTATGAGCGTCTCGAGCATCTGCAGCCCAAAAGGGTATTGCTGGATGAAGGGGAGGCATAGGGCATGGAGCAATACCCAGCAGGCAGCTGACAGCTAGCAGCGGGCAGAAAGCAACGAGGCACCAAATTTCAAGGTTTCAGGTGTCGGGTTTCAGGTGTCAGTAGTAAACGGTAAATCGTTATCGAAAATCTAAGATTTCAAATACCTTAATTCCATAATCCCAAATCGACAATCTGCCTGCTCCTCTTACAACTAATGACAGCGGAGCGTATTGACCTAATGACAGCGAAGCGTAATGACCCTGAGCTTTGGTGCTTGGGATTTAAAATTTAGAACTTCGTTTTTAGTAGTCTGCTCAACAAGCTTGTGTGCTTTGTGGTAGTAATCGCATCTCAACCAAGCTACAATAAACGCTGCCCTTGGTCGTGCTAGACGGGGAGTTAGCGGTGCCCTGTAGCCCGAAATCCGCTTATGCGGGGTTGAATCCCCCATGGAGAGTATTAGTCGGACCGGGGCTTGTCTGTGGTTGGGGCTGATCGGACACTACGCAACAAACGGATATGAACCCCGTCAGGTCCGGGAGGAAGCAGCGGTAAGTATTGCAGTTTGTGTCGTGGTTACCTCTGATCAGAGCTACAACGCAGGCGGCTCTTGGAGAAGCTAAGCCCGACGTGGGGTGCACGGCCAAGGGTTTTCTTAGCTATTGGCAATCAGCTATCAGCTTTCAGTAGGAAAAGACCCCCATGATGTCGAGGGGGAGTCATTGTGACTTCATCATAGGACTTGAAGGATGATAGATTCTGCTATTAGCGCCAGTGGCTGCAATAACGGGTAATGGTAGGGAATAGTCAACTGACCGCTGAAAGCTTACAATTTTTCCCAAAGAGACCGCTCTTGTTCCTCTGTAAGTTCCTGCCAATTTTCTCCCCCCTCTACTAAGTTACCTTCCACTTTTCCAACCTGTTGGCAGAAACGCTCAAGGCTCTTTGTAAGCTCTTCCTCTGCCCGGATGCCCGCAGGGAGCGTGAAGGCTACCAGCAGTAAGAGCAGTTTGCCCAAAATCGGCGCTAGCGAAAGTTGATTATCTTGAACCTTTTGCTCAAGTAGCATTGAGAAAGATTGGTGCAGTTCCGAGCGCAGGATATCTTGGTGGAAGGGCCGTCGCAGAGATCGACCCAGCCTTGAGAGGGTGCGATATGAGCGCATAAGGGCAGGAAGCGCACGAGGGATATCACAAAGGAGAACACCAAGTGATTCTTGGGGCTTTTCCTGGCGTTTAATCTCCTCCCAATTAAGTTTGACTTGTCGGGCAGAGTCTACCTCGCGATCGCCAAAGACGTGGGGATGTCTTCGCACCATTTTCTCGCCCACTCTTTGCAGTACCTGCTCCATTTGAAACTGGTCTTGTTCTCCATAGAGGTTGGCCAAGAAAATCGCCATGAAGATCAGATCGCCAAGCTCTTCCGCGACCTGATCAGGAGCGTGGTGATCCACCGCATCCACCAGTTCATAGACTTCCTCGAGGAGGTAGCGTTTGATGGTAGCTGGCGTTTGCTCGCGATCCCATGGGCAGCCGTCCTCGGCTCGCAACTGGGCTATGAGATTCAGCAACCTCTCGAATTCTTTTCCGGACTCAGCCATTCTGTATCCTAACTTTATTCAACATCGAAAACCTGGTCCTTGGGGCCTGGTCAGATCGCATAGAGCATAGCGCATGGCGCATAGCGAGGTAATTTCGAATTGCGGATTGCGAATTGCGAATTGCGAATTTTGGATTCTGATTCTTTAATTTCGAAATTGTCCTTCGGACTCCCACCCTACGGGCGGGTTCCCGGTTTCCAATTTTTAAATTCGAATTTTTCCTTGTGCCCTGTGCCTTGTGCCTTGCGCCGTTCCCTTCGGGGCAGTGAAAAGCCGGGTCCTTTGGGTCTGGATTCTTTATTTCTTTATTTTCTTCTTGATTGAGTCGGTCATTTGCTGTTGCTGAAGTTGACGGACGAGTACCTTATGCCTTTTTTTATAGCGGTCTCGTAGGTCCTTGGGTGTTAATGTTACCAGGAGATAGCCAGCCCTTTGAACATGCACAGAGAAGAGAGATTTTTTCAGGAGCTTAGAGTTACCAGGGAGAAATAGGGTCAACACTGCGACCAGGACAACGGCTGCCACCATTCCTTTGAAGAGGCCGAAGGCGCCGCCTAGGATGCGGTCCGCCCATGCCATGAGCATAGCCCGACTGAGCTTAACAAAGAGGTAACCCAGGAAGACGACAGCCAGCCAAGTAGCGGCATAAATAACAACGTAACTGAGTACCTCGAGGTAAGGTGCAGACGGAAAGTGGCTCCGGAGCACTGGGAGCATCTGAAGGTACAGATGACCGGCCACCACAAAGCCAGCGAGAAGTCCCAGCAGCCCGGCCACCTGTCTAATCATACCCCGGACGAGGCCGCGAATCAGGGCTGCAGCCAGGATGGTCAGGAGTATGAAATCAAGGATGTTCATAACTTGTCCAGAAAGAGTCCGTTGTCCGTCGTCCGTGGTTCGTTGTGTAGACGGAATAGCGCATAGAGCATAGCGTGTATGGGCGAGAAAAGCGTGAAAGGCAAGAAAAGCGGGAAAAGCAAAAAGTCAGTCTTTTTTTTTCTCGCCTTGGCCCTTTCTCGCTTTAACCCTAACCGTTTTGAGCTCTGCTCTTTGCGGCGAAGGTAGTGAGCTGACCACGGACCACTGACTACTGACAACGGACTTGACAATTGGCGTAGGAGGTATCAGATTCACTCTTTGCCGTCAAGGATAAATGGCTTTTGTTATTAAAACAACAGATAAACGAGTGAATGGTAGCCTCTGCTACTTGCAGGGGCGGGGAGTTTGTGTTAGATATCCAAGCTGTAAAACAGGCAAGTTTACATCGGTCACCCAGGATTGAATGGAAGTCCCGTTTGAGGCGGGAAGACCGATCCTGAGGCTGAACATTATGAGCTGAGACACGCGGACAAGCGGCCATGACTGTAACAACCAGCACTGCAGAAATTAGCACCGAGATCGGCACTGATATAGTGGACATAACCGGGCTCGTAACCCAACACTTAGCTCAAAGCGGAATTCACCACGGGGCTATGATCCTTTTTGTGCCTGGATCAACAGGGTCGCTGACCACCATCGAATATGAAAGTGGTGTAATCCAGGATCTTGCTGATGCCATCGAGCGCATAGTCCCGCGAGAGATCCCTTACGCCCACGATCAGCGGTGGGGTGACGGCAACGGTCATTCTCACGTTCGTGCCGCCCTCTTGGGACCTTCTTTGCACATTCCCGTAATAGAGGGACGGTTGAGCCTAGGAACGTGGCAACAGGTAGTGTTTATTAATTTCGACAACCGGGCGCGCCGCAGGCGGTTAATTATTCAGGTCATGGGAGAAAAGGAATAGAGATTTGTCCGTGACTATACATGTTAGTTCACATGGCCCTGGTGAGGTTGTACTCACCTTTGATGACAATACTCTGCTGCTGAACCTCTGCGGGGAGCGCAATGCCAATCTCAAGCTTATTGAAGGGGCTCTTCAGGCAAAGCTCAACTTGCGTGGTGACCGGATTACCCTGATTGGGGAAGAGTCGGAAGTAAAGCTGGCTCAACGGGTCCTTGAGGAGCTGTACGGACTGCTCAGCGAGGGCTATCCTCTCTACCCTAGTGACGTCAACCACGCCATTCAGATCCTCAGTGGAAACTTCAAGGCTCGTCTCCGCGATATCTTTCTGGATTCAGTATACGTCACCTCCAAGAAGAGGGTTATCACCCCAAAATCTCTGGCGCAGAAACAATACATTGACGCCATCCGCACCTACGATATTGTCTTTGGCATAGGTCCGGCAGGGACGGGGAAAACTTACCTTGCTATGGCAACTGCAGTTGCGGCCCTAAACGCCGGTGAAATTAACCGTGTCATCCTCGTGCGGCCGGCGGTTGAAGCGGGTGAGAAGCTGGGCTTTCTTCCTGGAGACCTGGTGGAGAAGGTAAACCCCTACGTGCGGCCACTCTACGATGCCCTCCACGACATGATAGACTTCGAGCAGACGAGCACCTTACTGCAACGAGGCGTCATTGAGGTCGCACCTTTGGCCTTCATGAGGGGCCGCACCCTCAATGATTGTTTTGTCATTCTCGATGAGGCACAAAATACAACTTCGGAGCAGATGAAGATGTTTCTAACTCGACTGGGGATAAGCTCTAAAGCGGTGATAACAGGAGATATTACTCAGATTGATCTGCCCAACGGCACACGCTCTGGGCTCATTGAGACCGTGGAGATACTGACGGACGTCGATGGATTGAAATTCGTCTACTTTACTGATAAAGATGTCATTCGTCACCGACTGGTACAAGATATCATCAAGGCATATGAGCGGGCTGAAAGCAAGAAGTGAAGCTGAGGACATAGAAACATAAATAATTACACAGCGTAAGGTTGACATATAGTAAGGTGGAAATGGCGCGCAATTTGCTTGCCCGGTATTAACATTGCAGGACACCAAGGCGAGACGAATCGCGTTTCAGTCTACCCGGGCTATCAACCAGGCCGAACGTACCCTAGTTGAAACCCTCGTGAGATTTTAGACGAAGCCATGTGACCGAGGACTTGTAGGGACCAGATAGGCTATGGAGCTATTAAGAAAGAAGCGGCAGCAGGGAGCTGACAGCGCCAGACGGTCAGCAGCACGTGAACGCCGTGATGGCATCCAGCCTGATGAGCAAGTGAAGCCGCACCTGTGGCAGCGAGTCCTCCTTCTTGTGTGCTTTAGCCTCGTACTGGGCGTTCTGGTAACCCCTCATTACATTGTCCTCCCAGTAAACTACCAGGTTGGAGATGTGGCGGATCGCGATATTAAGGCAGCCCACGACTTCCTGGTGACCGATGAAGAAGCCACCAAAAAGAAACGCGAGGAGGCCGGGCGCACATCTCTGGCTATCTATGACCTGGATGAAGAGACGCTCCAGCATCTTCGTGAGCGGTTGGATGCTGCTTTCACCATGATGCGCGCCGTATTTCAGCAGCCAGCAGAAGGCAGTGGAACAGAAAAGGGGGCGAGCGCAGAAAATAGTCGCGCTATCCATAAGTCTGCCAAAGAGAAGGCCCTCGAGAAAAAGAAGGATTTTGAGGCAAAACTCGGGATAACCATCTCCGATACTGATTATGCCATCCTGGTTAAAGCGCAATTTGGTCCGCATTTTGAGACCGCGGTACTAGAACTGGCAGAAAGCGTTCTTGTCGGCGGTGTCGTGGGTAACAAATCTTTGTTGCTCAGCCAGATGCAGAATGGGGTAGTCCTCAGAAGCGTTCAAAAAGGGACCGAATATCGGGCTATGGATGCCCTCAGTTATCTCAGTGTAGAAGCTGCCAGGCGGCGGATGAGGCTGCGAGCGAACGCCATATTGGAAGAAGAGAATCGCAGGGTGCGCACCGCCATGATACATCTGGCCCAAGCGCTCCTCCCGCCAAATATCACCTTTAATCGCAATGAGACTGAACTGCGTAGACAAAAGGCTGTTGAGGCGGTAAAGTCGGTCTTTTTTCAGGTCAAAAAGGGAGAGATGATCGTCCGTGAGGGCCAAAGGCTGGGCGCCGAGCAAGTACTCAAGCTGGAGATGCAGGCCCAGGGCAAGTTGGAGCGCGGGGTGCTTTTCACTATGCTCGGTACCGCCTTGCTCGGTGGGTTGCTTATCTGGCTTGCTGTGCACGTTGCTGGGAAATACATCCGTCGGTTTTCAACTGAAACCAAAGATCTGCTCTTTCTGGCAGTGGTTCTCATTATTCTATTGGTGCTGACCAAACTATCCGTAGGTGTTGCCGACGCAATCCATAGTGCGTTTCCTTTTATTAGCCAGGCGGCCATTTTTTACATGCTGCCCATGGCCGCCGGGGCAATGCTGGTTACCATCTTTTTCGGGCCGATAATTGCCGTTATATTCGCCTTCTTCCTCGCCTTGTTGGCCGCGCTGGTTCTGGACCATCAGATCAACCTCCTGTTTTTCTACCTGATCGGCTCCCTGGTGGGAATCCAGGGAGTGGTTGTCTGCAGGGATAGGAGTACACCCTTGCGGGCTGGACTGACTGTGGGACTCACGAACGCCATGGTAATCCTGTTTGTTACCATCGCCTACCAAAAGGTATTGACTACACAAACCGGGGTGGCCTTGCTTCTTGGTGTCGCCGGGGGACTGCTTAGCGGCGTTGTCACCACCGGATTGTGCCCTCTGGCTGAGATGGTGTTCGGCTACACCACCGACGTCAAACTGCTTGAACTGGCGAGTATGGATCAGCCTTTGCTCCGAGAACTCATGGTACAGGTCCCCGGAACGTATCACCATAGTATAGTTGTGGGCAACATGGTGGAGGCGGCGGCAAAATCCATCGAGGCCAATTCATTGCTTGCCAGGGTTGCGTCCTACTACCACGATATCGGCAAGATCAACAAACCCCAGTACTTTGTAGAGAATCAGGCTGGTGGGGAAAACAGACACGAACGATTGGCTCCCTCAATGAGCAGTCTCATTCTCATTTCACACGTTAAGGACGGCGTTGAACTGGCCAAGCAGTATCGCCTGGGTCAAGGTATCCAGGACATCATACAGCAGCATCACGGCACCAGTCTCATCTCCTACTTCTATCAGAAAGCGGTTGACCTCCAAGAAAAACAAAAAAACAGTAAAGGGGCAGATGTGCCACAAGTGTCGGTAGAAGACTATCGCTACCCTGGACCAAGACCGCAAACGAAGGAGGCCGGTCTGGTGCTACTGGCAGATGCTGTGGAGGCGGCTTCCCGCACTCTGACTGATCCCACGGCTGCCCGGATCCAAGGACTTGTTCAGAAAATTATTAATAAGATTTTTTCGGACGGCCAGCTGGACGAATGTGAGCTGACCCTCAAAGATCTGCATCAGATCGCCAAAAGCTTCATTCAGATCATCATGGGAATATCTCATCAGCGGATTGAATACCCTGAGCCGGCCTCCAAAGGTTCAGAAGGAAAAGTGCGCGCCGATGGAGATTCAGGTCACCGACCAGCAAAGCGAGATCGAAACGGAACTCGAGAAGATAGAGACGAAGGCGAGGAAGATCTTAAGCGCCTTGGCATCTTCTGAGAGCGAACTCAGTATCGTGCTCGTGGACGATGAACAGATGAGTTCGCTCAACTGGGAATATCGAGGACGTCAAGGCCCCACGAATGTTCTGGCCTTTGCCATGCGTGATGGGGAATTCGGCGATATTTCCCCCCAACTCCTCGGTGACGTAATCATTTCCCTTCCCACAGCCCAACGGGAGGCAGACGAGGCGGGTATTTCACTCGACAGCACGATTTCTCGTCTTCTGGTTCATGGGATTCTGCACCTGGTTGGCTTTGATCACGAAAAGGGCGAAGACGCGGCTCGAGAGATGGAACAGCGAAGCTCTGAATTGTTGGCCCAACTCGATTAAAATCGTCTGTTGTAAAATCCGCATAGCGCTTAGAGCAAAGCGCAAAATCGAGTAAACGGTGCTTGGTAGACGGTTCCAGAACAAATCCGTTTATCGTTATCAGTCTACTGTTGAATAAACGCTATGCGCTTTGCGCCTTGCTGCGAACAGAGTGAGCTGACAACGGACGACTGAGATCGGACGCACTGATTGGAGGTGTTAGCGTGGCGAAGCTGGCAGTGAGTGTGAATCATGTGGCTACTTTGAGACAAGCGCGCCGAACCGAAGAGCCGGACCCGGTCACCGCTGCGGCGCTGGCAGAGCTTGCTGGAGCCCAGGGAATTGTCGTCCATCTGCGAGAGGATAGGCGTCACATCCAGGAACGTGATCTGAATCTATTGAGACAGACGGTGAAGACCAAATTGAACCTGGAAATGGCTGCAACCCAGGAAACGGTCAAGATCGCCCTGAGCGTTAAACCAGACATGGTTACACTCGTACCGGAAAGACGGGAAGAACGCATCACTGAAGGCGGTTTAGAGGTTCAGCTGAACAGAGAAAATCTAAAAAAGTACATCCGACTGTTCAGGGACGCTGACATTATGGTGAGTCTTCTCATCAACGCTGATTTGGATCAGGTAAAGGCAGCACAGTGGGTGGAGACCGATTACATTCAGGTTCACACGGCCCCTTTCTGCGAAGCACAAACAATAAGTGAAAGACAGGAAGAATTCGATCGGATCCAAAACGCGGTGAAGTTGGCCCACAAGGTTGGCCTTGCGGACGCCGCGCGCCGTGGCGACCCGGTTGAGCGCTTCCAGCTCGGGCAGGGATTCCACGTTGAACTGCAAGATGCCGGCCTCGAGCCCCGCCGCCATCTCCGCCTCAGTCTTGCCCACCCCGGCGAAGACGATGCGCTCGCCCGGCACGCCGGCCGCCAGCGCGACCCGCAGCTCGCCCTCGGAGACCACGTCGGCGCCGGCGCCCAGGCGCGCGAAGCTGCGCACCACCGCCAGGTTGGAGTTGGCCTTGAGCGC
>JBFFBS010000117.1:0-10773 GCA_041560295.1 Syntrophobacteria bacterium
TCCTGCCTCACCGGTCTATGATCCGGTGTGCTTATCTGCACTACTTTTTTACTGTGTCTCACTCAGAATTTCTCATCAGTTTCGGAGTCTTCGCGATCCCATGGCACAACAAATTACTTTCTTGTTTTCAGGAGTCGTCCTTGGGCTCAGTGCCGGTCTATCGCCAGGACCGCTGTTGACCTTGGTGATTTCTGAAACCCTGAAGCATGATATCAAGGAGGGCATCAAAGTATCCGTTGCACCTCTTTTGACGGACCTCCCGATTGTACTCATCACTATACTTGTTCTCTCTCGCCTCTCAAACATGCTACCAGTACTGGGAATAGTTTCTTTACTAGGCTGTGCCTTTCTCAGCTATCTCGGCTTCGAGAGCATAACATTTAAAGGGGTTGATATTGATGTCGAGCAGGCAAAACCCCAGTCGATCAAAAAAGGCGTGATTGCAAACTTCTTAAACCCGAGCCCCTATATGTTTTGGTTTACAATTGGAGCACCTCTGGTATTGAAAGCGCTGAAGATCAGTCTATTCTCAGCATCACTTTTTATCCTGAGTTTTTATGTGTTTCTCGTGGGTTCGAAAGTGTTGGTGGCCATTGTGATTGGAAAATCACGTTTCTTTCTAAAAAGCAGGAACTACGTTTACACAATCAGATTTCTCGGTGTAATACTTCTGGTTTTTGCTCTCATTTTTCTTAAGGACAGCTTAAAGCTTTTTGGCATAATATGAAGCTAGTATCCACTTCATTGCTAACCATTTTTCTCATATTCTGTTCTGCCCTCGTTTCGACCAGACTCTTACCGCACGCACTGCAGGCACTGTCTTCTGACTCCTCACCTAACCCGGATATTTCACGAAAACTTCAATATTTTGAAGCAGTAAATACTGGATGGAAATGAATTCCTAGTTGATTGGTGGTTTTTCGTATTGAAAACCATTTTCCTAGAGTTATGCTTAGGATATTGGTAGCAAACTTGCGCTTACCAAGGAAACACGGCTACAGAGCCACACAGGAGGAGGGGTCATCATGAAAACTCAGTTTAGATTCTTGAAAGTCATCCTCTTTGGTTTGGCGGTGACCTTTGTCGCTCTCTCGGCTGCAAAAGGGGTGGAAGCAGCCTCAGCTGCTTCAGGAATTCTTGACGGGAAAGAATTCGTCGGCCCAACAGGGGAAAAGGGCAAAAAGGTGGATCATGAGGACGTATTGAGCTTCAGTGACGGTACATTCACTTCGTCCGCCTGTTTCCAATATGGGTTTAAGAGCGGCCTCTATACCGCGACAGTCGAGGGTGATGCTATCCATTTCCAGGCTGTGACCGTCAGTCCTACCCATGGAAAAATGGAGTGGAAGGGTACCTTGAAAGATGGCACCCTTGATGTTACCTACTCATGGACCAAGGAGCGATGGCTCTGGACTACTCATAGGGAATACTGGTTCACCGGATCTTTAAGAGAATAGAGGGCGCTAGCCTAAATATGGCTCTGCGTTGATGGGGAAGTGATCATTATGTCTGAGGCCCACCAAGGACCTGCTGAAACGCCGAAAATCAGGCGTTTTTTTAAGATATCGCTGCTAGTCGGGTTTCTGGTGTTCGTGAATTATGGCGGTAGCATGGTGATTAAGCAAATTAACTTTCAGGTCTGGCCCGAGCACGAGCGTCTCATGATCACGGTCCTCTGGTTCGCCATCGTGGTCTATGTACTCTGGATGGCTCTTCCCTTCGTGCCCGGCATCGAACTTGGTCTAGCCTTGATGGTTCTCCTCGGAACCAGGGGTGTTTTTTTGGTGTATCTTTGCACTCTCTTGTCCTTGTCCCTCAGTTTTACCATTGGCAGATTGATACCTCTCAATAGTTTCGCCCGGTTCTTGGGGTGGCTGCATCTGTACAAAGCCCGGGACCTGGTGCTCCAACTGGAACCTTTAAAGTCGGAAGAAAAACTGGACTTTCTGTTGAGATCCGCTCCCTCCAGGGTTATCCCCTTCCTAGTAAAACACCGCTACTTAATGATTGCCATCGCCTTGAATCTTCCCGGCAACGCCTTAATTGGTGGGGGCGGTGGCATCGGCTTGATCAGTGGCATGAGTAGGTTATATCCATTCCCAAAATACATCCTGTTGGTCAGTCTCGCCATAATGCCCCTTCCCTTACTGCTCCTGGCAGGCAAATTGCCTGTATGATTCACAGGCCTGGAGCCTTGCCAGAATCTGTTCCATTTTAGGGAAGGGTGGATGTGTAACAATGGGGAGATTGTTACTCTTGTGCAGATTAGCCCGGATGTTTCATGAATCACTTGCTGCGACCACGGATATGGCCATCCTTCCTGACGTCCTCGGGTGTCGGTTTCTGCGACGTACCACTCAGGTACGCCTCAAATCCAATCCCGCGGTATTGAGGGACAGCTAGCAGGTGGCACGCCCATCTTCTTCGCGCGCTCTACGCTCCGCTCAGTCCTGCAAGCGGGTTCAGTTTCGAGGTCTCGCGACGGCAATTCATGAAACATTCGGGCTTATTGCGAAAACACGATCACCAGGATGAGTGCACATAGCAACACAAGCCATATTAGAATCGCGTTGCGTGTTGCCTTTTTTGCCCTTTCGGCTTCCCACCAGATCCGTGGTCGAATACCTTGGAATAAAAAGAATACCACGCCACAAAGGTTGATGCATATGAGGTTGGTAATAAAAAGAAGCAGTGCGCCCCAGGCAAGATGGAAGAATTTTGACCCTATCAGAAGCCCTGACGTCACCAGAGGCGGGAGAAAGGCCACAGCCACCATAACCCCGACCAGTATCGCTGGAATACCGGTCGTAAAAGCCAGAGCGCCTGCGCCCCCTGCTGCCAGGGCAATAGCGATATCGCTCAACCCCACTTGTGTCCTGGTGGCGATTTCGTGGATGGTTGGATCGACCTGTAAAAGTAAGCCGATGACAATCGACAACAGTAAAGACAGGGCGATGCCTGCGCCGCCGGCTTTCAAGGCAGTACGTGCCAGGTCGCCGTCGCCGAGAGTGGTGGCAAGCGAAAGAGCCGCATTGGGACCTAGCAAGGGTGCGATAACCATCGCCCCAATGACTACCGCAACATTGTCGCCTAATACACCCATGGTGGCAACGATGGCCGACAGAATGACCATGGCCATGTATGTTTTGGAAAGTTTGGCCGCATCTCCGATGTTCTCATACAGTTCTTGTCGGCTAATCCTCTCCCGCTTCCGCTCTTTGTCATCCTCAGTCTCGGCAATGTCCGCATCATCTTGTTCTTCCTCAGCAGGCTCATGTCGAGGCAGGGAGGCTGCCACGGGTATCAAAACGGCCCTGAAACCATCAACTGCACCATAGTTCTTCTCGATCAAGTCAAGGACTGCTTCGGCTTCTCCAACTGAGACCAACATTTTCACCAGCGTTTCTCCCTCAGCCAGATTTTGATACCACAATCCCATGAGGGAGTGCTCCTCTTGATCCCGCAAATATTGGTAGGCGTACTTCCCGACGTCTTCGGGGAGAATCATTTCAATCACTCTGAGAGCCATATTTATATCCTCTCCCGAGTATCCAATCTGCTAGTGAAAAATCCGGGCTAGGTTGAGACTATGAGGCCCAAAAATCTGCAATCTACAAACCTTTGGACATTGATGTTCCATTATTCTTACCCCACAAAACACCGTTTGCGCAAAGAATTTTTTGTGAAGACAAAAAAGAATCCGGACCCAAAGGACCCGGCTTTGGACTGCCACATAACGCAGAGCGCTAAGCGCAGAGCGCAAAGCGAAAAATTATCAATTTCAAACCTCCATATATTTTTACGCTATGCTCTATGCGCTATGCTCTATGCGATCTGACTTGGCCCTAAGGATCAGGTTTTCAATGTTGAATGAGCTGGCGAGGCAGGCAATGTTGAAGGTTGGTACAGTCGTCTTGGAAGAGGCCTAGCCCGGACCATCCATCAAACTACCAAAAGGTTTACATGAATGGTCCGGGACTTGTGATTTGGAAATAATGATCAATCAGCGATCCGAATGTCCACTCTCCGGTTTATCGCCCTGCCCTCTGGGGTAGTATTACTAACTCTGGGCATCTCCTCTCCATAGCCAAGAGTCTCTATTTGGCTTCCAGAAATACCTTGGCTCACAAAGTAGTCACGAACCGCTTTGGCACGACGCTCGGATAACTGCTGGTTGTATGCCGCCGAACCCGTGGAGTCCGTGTGCCCTTCGATGACGAGAGTTCCACCAGGCTTTGCACCGAGCTTTGGAACTACAGCGTCGTAGACCCGTGTCCAGGCAGTCTCGTCAACCTCGGCACTATCGAAATTAAAGTAACCCGCTCCCACGCTAATAATATTGGGGGCTATTTCGCGGACCCTCATCTCCTCAGTAGCCACATCCGCGACTTCCATGTACAACACCTCGCTGACGAAACTCTCAACTGCAACTGCATCTGAGATCATCTCTTCACCATCAGCATAAGTGCAGTTGCCGAGTTCGTTGATCTTTCTCAGGGTCTTTTCACCTTCCTCACTGTCGGCCAGGGAAATGACATCAAAACAGATGTTTGTGTATTCGTTATGGAGCGATTTTGCCGCTTTATAGGGATCCTTACCTTGGTTTACTTCGCCGTCGGAAACGATAATCACTGAGGTCTTGCCGGAAAATCGGCCCATCACCTTGTCCAAAGCCTTGATCTCTGTTCCAAGTGGGGTCAAGTTTCCGAAAATCTTCCCCTTGTCGGGCAGGTTTTTAATTTCCCGCTCGAAGAAATATCGGGAGTACCTTTCCGGGCCAATGAGTGTTTCGTTGGGGTAGAAACCTTGGATTGCAGCGGTGTAACCCAGTTCAGGAATCCGGTCGTTCATCGACAGAAGCATCTTTTTGACCAGTACGGCTTTGACTTCTTTCCGTTCCTTGTGCTCCATGAACATGGAGCCGGATTGGTCAATCAAGATAACGAAATTGTCCACCCTGGGAATTTTCTTGGCTTCAGCTACAACTACACCAAATGCAATTGTCATTGCCAAAATTAAAGTAAAGATAGCAAACTTACTCGTCCTAACTTTCATAATCACCCTCCTTTAGGTTTGTAAAAATCAGAAATTTGCTTTAGATAAGCACCAATATCTGGATAGTCAACTCAGGGTTGTAAAAAGAAAGATCACCGGTAGGATTGAAAACGTTTAACATCCATATTATTCTAGAAATTCAATACTATGAATGAAAGCCACTGCCCTGCCGTCATCAGCGGACGAAGTTGTATCTACCTCGAGAGCGACGCCAGATATGTTGGGGACTTCGTCTTTTTGAAAGTACCTTTTAAACGCGTCAGCCAAGTCAAATTCTGAAATTACTGTTTCACCTGGTTTCGGATTACCGAGACAAACAAAACGTCCTCCCTCGTGATAATAGTTTCCCTTGTAAGCTTTCTTTAACTTGTCATGCCTGCCGAGAAATAGACCAATAAAATAAGGACTGTCAGGTATGGCAAGGTGGCCACTGGGAATTTTCTCCTCACCAAAGAATACCACAACGAGTAATGCCTCATTTTTAACCTCCCCTTCATACGAGGCACCTCTTGGATATTTGATTGCTCCCCACTCAATCTTGACTTTAGAATATTTGCCGGGGCCCACAGATTCTTTTACTATCAGAGCCATTAAGGGCTTTTTCGCTTCAAGAAACAGAGCACCCTCATCAACATCTAGATCGAGCTTCTTACGATCCTTAGCTGCTTCTCTTAGCTCGAATCCTTTCTTTTCCAGCCATTTTTCAATAGAACCTTCTTCATAATCGGAAAAATCGATCAAAAAGGTATTTTTTTGAGAAGTGCCATTTTCTGGATTACTGGACTGGCTCGACTCGGTTACTGAGGGGAACTTTTCGGATATGCTCGACTCTTTCTGTTCAGGGAAACTGTTGCTACCTGATGTTGTTATGAGAATTGTTAATAATGCCGTAAATAGACCTTTCATTCTTCTATCCCTTTAATGAAGCTAAAAAACCCATCAACCATTCCCTTCCCCTGGAGGGGGAGTGGAAATGAACTTTCGAGCTGGTGCGCAGGATGCACAGTCAATTATCTTCGTGGAAGAGTAATACCTGAGTATTTATTGTCAATACTGAAAATAGAGAATCCGAACCCTGAGGGGGCTTCAATGGTCTTTCTCCTCTTGCGGCAGTCTGCTGGAGTAATGGAGCATCGCAAAACATCAAATTCCAAGCATCAAATTCCAGGGTTTCAGGTGTCAGGTGTCAGTGAAGAAAAATAAAAAACTGAAACCTGTCGAAGATCCCGTCTGAAGAGAAGCGGCAGCGGGAAACACTGAAACCTTTGTTATTGTGATTCGCTATTTGGTATTTCTATTTCGGGGAAAAGTTGCCTCATCAAAATTAGTAATTATAGTTAAGCAAAACAAATACTATTCTTACCGTTCGCCACAAAGGAGACAACACCATGAAAAAATTGATGTATATCGGCGGTGTGGTAATTGTGATCGTTATCGCTGCCTTGGTCATTGGACTATCGAAGTTGGGCCCGATCATTAAAACTGCGGTCAACACCTACGGCCCGAAAATGACCAAGACTGAGGTGCGAGTAGACGATGTTGGCATCTCTCTATTTGCGGGTCAGGCCAAACTCAAGGATTTTTATCTCGGCAATCCCAAAGGATTCAACTCACCTCAGGCCATGAGTGTAAAGGCCATCTATGTGGATGTGGATGAAAAGTCCATAACCGGCAACCCGATTATCATCGACAGGATCGAGGTGGTCGCTCCGGAGATCAACTATGAGAAGGTGCGAAGAACGGATAATTTTAAAACCATCTCAGACAATGTCAAAAAAAGCGCCCGTAAGTCAACCTCATCTACCTCGACAGAAAAGTCGTCAAAAGATGGCGCAGGGAAAAAACTCGTGATCAAAAACTTCATCGTCAGAGATGGCAATGTCAATATGGCCATGTCCGCCCAAGGTGGCCCGAGCCTCAGTGCTTCAGCGTCCCTACCGGACATCCACCTCAAGAACGTAGGAGAGAAGAGTGGTGGCGCCACAGCTGAGGAAGTTTTTAATATAATATTCGCAGAACTCTACAATAAGATTGTTTCCCCTGCCGTGACCGCTACTCTCAACAAAGAGCTGAAGACACTCGTTTCGAATGTCCATTTAGGAGACGAGGAAACCAAGAAAACAGTTGAAAATACAGTCAATGAAACGGTCAAAGGGTTGTTCGGTGGCAAGAAGTAGTGGCTGGAGAACAATAAACACAGCAGAGGGGGGCGATTATTTCGGGCCTCATATTTCAGCCAACCAGGGTGGTCACCTGCTACTGATAGATTCTAGGCATAACGTGTTTCTGTAGGAGCAAGCTCTGCTTGCGATAACAGGAGACATTGTCTGACCTATCGCAACCAGGAGGTTGCTCCTACGAGATAAAATATGAATAAGGGTATGGCGGGTTAAAGCCAGCTGGCAAAGCGGAGGGCCAAACCGTCAGGGCCAGCAATGATAAAATCTCGCAAGCCATAATACTGATCCTCGATCGGGCTTAATATTTTCGCTCCCATCTTATTGGCAAGAGTCCAGTATGCGTCTACATCGGGCACCATGACTCGCATATTGCCGATCGGCGTCGCTGGAGGCGGCGGGGTACCCGGCACTGCTGATAAGAATAACCGGGCGTCTTCCCACTTCAGTTCCATAAACGTTCCCTCATCTCTAACAACCTCAAATCCGTAGCTTTGGTAAAACTCGCTGGACTCTTTTATGTTGCGAACGTAGAGAGCAACGACAAGTTGCTCGCCCGGATTCACGTAGCTATTCATGAAGATAACCTCAGACTGCTCCTCGAATTTTCTATTTTCTAAAACGCCAAGATAAAACCGCAATCTAATATTCGGCAATCATTTCTTCTTGAGTTTCCGCAGTTCCAGGGCGCAGACTGACGGATCCGGTTTCTTGTTGATATCCGTTACCTGAATGAATCGCAAGAATCCTTCTTTATCGACAATAAAAAGAGCCCGCTCAGTAACGCCATCAGAACGCAGCACACCGTATGTCTTTGCCACAGCTCCGTGTGGCCAGAAATCTGACAGCACCTGGAACCACACGTCTCCAATCTGGTTTGTCCAGGCATGGAGCGTGGGGATGTTGTCCACCGTGATCCCGAGAAGTACTGCGTCGGTTTCGGAAAAGACATCTTTTACAATATTGTAGCCCGGCCATTGCTCAGAGCATACAGGGGTCCAGGCTGCAGGAACAAATGAGATTACGACATTCTTTTTGCCATGGAATTGGTGCAGAGCGATCTTCTCACCAGCAACCGACGGCAACACGAAATCTGGGGCTATTTCGCCGACCTTTACTTTCAAAACGCTGTCTATGGGTCTTTGTTTCCCCGGGTCGTAGATGCTCTTTTTTAATTCTTCCGACAGCCCTAAGGTAGGACTACTCAGATAAACCAAGACCGCCACCAGAACCATACTTAGCTTCAGAATCCTTCTCACGGCTATCACCTCTTCAGATCAGTGCAGAAATGTGTAGGAGCACTTTACATTAACTTTTACTAAACAAAACGAGTGTGCAAGGAGTATTGGACTACCTCAATTGTAGATTTAATCCCAAATCCGCAATCCAAAATCCCTAAATGTCCAATTCAGTCTTTTACCTATTACAACAAGTGACAGCGAAGCCTAGTGACCTAATGACGCCGCAGGCATATGACTAATGTCCTTCCCCATGCTCCATGCTCTAATCCTCCGGCTCAAAGTGACAAACTGCCGAAGATTCCAGGCATAAAACTTGGCACAGCTCATCAATCACCTTTTGTTCCGGCTCATTGAAATCACCGTCTGCTTTAGCAATCAGGATACCGGCACGAACGAGCAGTGAGGCTTTCTCCTCATCGCCGGAAAATTTGGCAACGGCTTTTAGCACCTGTTTTTTTGCTGTGCCAAAATCCTCTTTGATTGCTTTGCCCCAGTCTTGGAACAGATTGACCGCCTGGTGTACATCGAATACTTTGAGTTCGTTGACGTTTTCCAAAATGAAGTCGAGTGCCAGTCGCTCCGAGAGCACGATCTCTTCGTCCGCAAGAGCTAAAAGAGCAGTAGCCGCCATCATAGCTTCAAGGAAAGGTTTATTGCGATGTCGTTTCAGTTTCTCTGCCATTGATTCCCTGGCGGCACGAAAGATGTTAGCCATAATCTTCCCCTTGTCTTCTAGGCTAGATGCGGTGTGTTCAGAGATCTACGGAGCCGAACGTCTTCCACAAAAAATTATTATAACCTACCAGCCCCTTCCCTCAACTATTGTTTTGGAAAAAACCTTGCGCAATATTATTTATGATTTGGTCCTTCGGACTCCCACCCTTCGGGCGGGTTCCCAGTTTCAGATTGTAGATTGCAGATTGAGGCTGCATGCAATCTTTACCATGAGCCTCTGAGCTCTTAAATTAAATCTTAAATCTGCATTCTCAAATATAAAATCGCCGTCAAATGCGAGGACGCCCTTCAATAACTCAATTTCATTCATTGCAGGGCGTCTTTACATCTTGCAGTCGTTTAGGAATCTGTCACATCATCGAAGTCCATGTGAATCTCGATATCGCCCCCTTCCCTCGATGTTTTCAGGTTGGGATATCTTTTTTTGAAAACGCGGATCATTGCCGCATTTTCCCGTAAAACGTAAGCGGAAAAAGCTTTGTACTGGTTTTCCCTGGCGATCTTTTCAAGGACTCCAAGAAGGTAGGAGGCTATTCCCATACCCTGATGATCCTCCCGCACAATGAAGGCTACCTCTGCTGTGGTTTCGTCTACCATCCCATATGAACCCGTGGCAACCACATCCAAATTTCCTCGGTTGCGCACTAGACCGATCATGGTCATGTTTTTTTTGTAGTCCAGTGTGGCCAGATGCTTTTGCAGATCCTCGTGGGTAAATATCTTCCTATTATGAAAAAACCGGTAATAGATGGTCTGCTTGGTGAGGGAATAGAAAAAATTCCTCGAGGCCAGTTCATCCGATGCAAGAAGGGGGCGAAACTCGATGGTTCGGCCATTCTTCATTACCATCGTGTTCTTGTAGCCGTCCAGAAAAAGAAGGTCTTCTGGTTGCGGAGGTAGTTGGGTGGGGAATATGTAGTGGCGCTCTTTTGCCGCCTCCATGATCTCTTCGCGAAATTTGGGATGAGCTATCTGGGCCAATTCCACCACTCTCTGATATATGCTTTTCCCCTGAAGTTCCGCGATACCATATTCCGTTACCACGAAATTCACATCACCCCTCGTGGTGGCCACTCCTGCACCTTCTGACAAGTGGGGTACGATGCGAGATGTTTTCCCGTCTTGAGTTGTAGAGGGCAGCACAATGATGGAAAAACCCCCTTTGGACATGGTACTGCCGCGGAGGAAGTCCACCTGGTCTCCGAGGCCACTGTAGAACAGGTACCCCATGGAATCGGAGCACACTTGGCCCGTGAGGTCCACCTCCAAGGCTGAACTAATTGAAACCAGGTTATCGTTTTGGGCGATTACTGTCGGATCGTTGACAAATTCCGAGGATCGGAAATAGAACATGGGATTGTCATTCACAAAGTCATAAATTTTTTCCGATCCCATACAAAGAGAGGCCACCACGCGCCCAGGAAGAAATGTCTTCCTCTTGTTGGTTATTGCTTTCTTTTCAAAAAGAGGCAGAAATCCATCGCTGATCAGATGAGTATGTACTCCCAGATCCTGCTTTTCGTCCAGATATTTCAAAATAGAGTAAGGCAATTGCCCGAAACCGA
>JBFFBS010000118.1:0-10743 GCA_041560295.1 Syntrophobacteria bacterium
AGATTGATAGATCCGTGGAGGTCTATAACGTGGAGGATCCCGAGAGTCTGGAGGGATTTCTGAAAGTGGTGAAGGGTTAGAGGACAGCGGGCAGGAGACAGAATTTAGGTTTCAGGTTTCAGTGTTCAGGTTTCAGTTTCTTTGTTTTCTTCCCTGACACCTGAAACCCTGAAATTGAAAACGATAAATGACGGGAGGTTCTTATGCGGGAGCAGCTCGTTAAGGTAAAAGAGAGTGTTGCTTTCCTCGAAAACAAGACCGAGATACAACCCCAGATAGGAATCGTTTTGGGGACAGGCCTGGGGGGGCTGGCCGACAGAATTCAAGCTGCTGTGATGATTCCATACGAGGAGATTCCCCACTTTCCGGTTGCCACTGTTTCAAGCCACATGGGGCGTTTAATAATAGGTTCCCTTGGCGGCAAGCAGGTCATGGCCTTGCAGGGACGTTTTCATTACTACGAAGGCTATGATCCAAAGGAGATCACCTTTCCCATTCGGGTTATGGCGGCCATGGGAGTAGAGACCTTGCTCATTTCCAACGCTGCTGGTGGGCTCAATCTCACCTTCGAGGCTGGCGACCTCGTGCTCATCCGCGATCACATCAATCTCACCGGCCAAAACCCACTGAGAGGCGAAAATGTAGACGAATGGGGACCACGTTTCCCGGATATGACTGAACCGTATAGTCAGGAACTTGTTGAGCTGGCTGAGAGGGTTGCCAAGGATTTGGGAATCAAGGTACACCAAGGTGTATATGTGGGTGTTACCGGTCCCAGTATGGAAACCGCTGCCGAAACCCACTTTCTCAGATTGATCGGTGCTGATACCGTGGGGATGTCCACCATTCCTGAGGTCATCGTTGCGGTGCATGCCGGCCTTAAAGTTCTCGGGATGTCAGTGGTTACCAACGTAAATGACCCTGAGGATTACCAGCCGGCTCCCATTGAACAGGTGATAGCCACGGCACAAGGGGCCGAACCCCGGTTGGTGCAGTTGGTTGAGGAAGTCTTGAAGCGCATGTGAAGACGCATAGCGCAGGGGGTGGATTTTAGATTTTAGATTGTAGATTGCAGATTGAAGATGTGGGATGTCGAATACCATTTACCGTTCACCGTTTACCACTTCTACGACTTCAACGACCCAATGACGAGTGACGAATGACAAATGACAAAATGACCTCTGAGACTGAGAGCAAAACTCCCGTTGATCTGCTCATCCACAACGCCATGGTGCTGACCCTCAATGATGCGGATGACATATTCCATCCAGGAATCGTGGCCGTCAGTGATGACGAGATTATCTGGGTTGGACCTGAGGATTCATGGCCTACTCGATTCGAGCCCCGTGAGCAGTTGGATATGGCGGGGGGCTTGCTCATGCCTGGTCTCATCAATGCTCACACGCATGCGGCTATGACATGTTTTCGAGGCCTCGCCGATGACCTACCTCTTTCTGTTTGGCTTAACGAACATATCTTCCCTGCCGAAAAAAAGATTAGCAGCGAATTAGTTTACCAGGGGACTTTGCTGGCATGTGCTGAAATGATTTTGGGCGGGACCACCACGTTTTGCGACATGTACTTGTTTGAAGACCAGGTGGCCAGGGCTGCTCATGAAGTCGGCATACGAGCGCTGGTGGGCGAAGTTCTCTATGACTTCCCTTCTCCCAATTATGGTCCTCCTGAGCAAGGCCTCGCTTTTACAAAAGATCTCATTCGCGCCTGGGAAAACGATCCCTTGGTCTCCGTGGCTGTGGAGCCCCATGCTGTTTATACCTGCTCTCCTGATCTGTTGCGGGCCTGTAATGAGGTGGCGGAAGAATACCAAGTCCCCATGATCATCCATCTCTCAGAATCAGAGGATGAGGTGGCCCAGGTTCAAGAGCGCTACAGTACTTCACCGGTGATGCATTTGGAAAAACTCGGACTTCTGACACCGCACTTGATCGCCGATCACTGTGTTGTGCTTGATGATGAGGAGATGGACCTACTCGCTGAGCGTGGCGTACGCGTGGTGCACAATCCCGAGAGCAACATGAAGCTGGCTTCCGGTGTAGCTCCTGCGGTTGAACTGCTCGACCGTGGTGTAACGATGGGGCTGGGAACTGATGGCTGTGCCAGCAACAACAATTTGGACATGTTTGGGGAAATGGACACAGCTGCCAAGCTTCACAAGGTTTACCGGCTCGATCCTACCGTAATGGGGGCAAGGACCGTAGTCCAGCTAGCCGTCAGGGGCGGCTCTAGGGTATTGGGATTGGAGAGCCAAGTGGGTTGTCTGGAACCCGGTAAAAAGGCTGACATCATTGGCTTGGATCTGGATAGACCGCATTTGACCCCACTTTATAATATTTATTCTCATCTTGTTTATGCGGCTTCCGCTGCTGACGTCACCCTGAATATCATCAATGGGAGGGTGGTAATGCGAAATCGGGAACTACTCACCCTGGACGTGGAGCGGATAATGGCAGATGTTCGGGCCATTGCCAAATGGATAAAGGAGTAAGCGCATAGCGCATAGAGCATAGGGGAATAATTTCGAATTGCGAATTTGGATCTGAGATGTGAGATGATAAATGTGAAATGCGAAATGAGAATTGCAGAATGACGAATAATGAGATGACTAAAATTGAGGCCGATCTGCTCATCTCCGGTGACTTTGTTCTGCCTTTTAATGAAGGCAAGGAGATCTTGGAAAATGGTGCTGTGGCTGTTGCCGGCGATGGCATTGTCGCTGTAGGAAAGGCCTCTGATTTGGAGAAAAAGATCGAAGCCAAAGAGGAGCTGGATGCTAATGGCTGTCTCATAATGCCGGGCTTGATTAATCTACACACCCACGCGGCCATGACCTGTTTTCGTGGCCTCGCCGATGATCTGCCACTTCAGGAATGGCTCCATGGTCACATTTTCCCCGCCGAGGCAACCTATGTCAGCGAAGAAAATGTCTACTGGGCCACTTTGCTAGCGGTGGTGGAGATGATCAAGAGTGGTACTACCACTTTTTGTGATGGTTACTTTTACGAAGATGGTGCTGCCAGAGCAGTGGCTGCCAGCGGCATACGCGCGGTCCTTGGACAAGGAGTGGTCGACTTTCCTGCTCCCGGAATTCCTGATCCGCGAATAAACCTGAAGGCGGCAGAAGCGTTTGTTTTTCGCTGGCAAGGAAAGTCAACCCGGCTTATGCCAAGTATTTTCTGCCATTCACCATACACCTGCTCACCGGAGACCTTAATCGGCGCCAAAGATATCTGCAGGGAGCACGGAATCCTTTTCCAGATTCACCTGGCTGAAACCCGGACCGAGTTGGAAGAGACCCAGCAAAGGTACGGTCACCGGCCTGTGGATCATCTTGGAAGCCTAGGACTGCTTGACGCCCAGACTATTTGTCATCATGCGGTAATGGTGAACGATGAAGAAATAGAGCTCTTAGCCCGCAGTGGAGTAGGAGTTTCCCATAACCCGGAGAGTAACATGAAGTTGGCCTCTGGAGTAGCCCCCCTCCCGGGAATGTTAACCGCCGGGGTCAAGGTTGGCTTGGGAACCGATGGCTGTGCCAGCAACAACAATTTGGACATCTTTCAGGAAATGGACACTGCCGCAAAACTCCACAAAGTCCACCAGGGTGACCCGGCTCTCAGCTCTGCTCTTCAGGTTGCGGCAATGGTCACCAATGGGGGAGCGGCTGCGCTGGGAATGTCCCCGATCCTCGGTTCACTGGAACCAGGGAAAAAGGCGGACTTAATCACCATCGACCTCAATCAGCCACATCTGACTCCCATGTATGACCCTTGTTCGCACCTGGTCTACGCGGCGAGAGGGGCTGATGTGCGCGATGTGATCATAGATGGAAGTATAGTTATGCGGGAGCGCCAGCTTCTGGAAGTTGATGAACAGGAGGTTATGGCTAAGGTGAGGGAGATTGCTGCCGCAATCCGCTAAGCGCATAGCGCATAGCGCAGAGCGTCAAAAAATCCCAAATATAACAAGATTAGATAAACTGTGTGCACTTTGTTAAATTAATTAATCAGTGAACCATTAAAATTACGCTTATTCTAACTGAATAGCCACGCTATGCGCCATGCGCTAGGCGCTATGCTAACCGGAGGTTGACATGCAAATCTTTGTGTCTGGCTCACTGGCCTACGATCGGATAATGGATTTTCCTGGAAAATTCGAGGACCATATTCTGCCCGAAAAAATCCATATTCTTAATGTCTGTTTCGTAGTTGACGGTCTCAAAGAGAAATTTGGCGGCACAGCCGGAAATATAGCCTATAATCTGTCCTTGCTGGGAGAAAGCCCACTGGTCTTGGCCGCAGCCGGAAAAGATTTTGACCGGTACGAAGCCTGGTTAAGCAAGCACGGGATTTCCTTGTCTGGAGTTCGTTTCATCGAGGAGGAATTGACCGCAGGAGCCTACATCACTACCGACATGGGAGGCAATCAGATAACCGGTTTCAATCTCGGAGCCATGAAGTACCCTTCTCTTCAGCAATTTGAAGGGGTGAATCCCCAGGAGACGCTGGCCATAGTAGCAGCTGGTAATGTGGAAGATATGGCTGCTTACAGTCAGAGTTACAGGGAACACAAAATTCCTTATATCTTTGATCCGGGCCAACAGATTTCGGTCTTGTCAGGAGAACAGTTGACCGAAATGATTACCGGCTCTGAATTATTAATTTCGAATGACTATGAATTAGAAATGATTATCCAGGCTACTGGACTAGGCAAAGATGAATTGCTCGAACGGACCAAGGCCATAATCTCCACTTTCGGTGAAAAAGGTTCGCTGCTTCGCACCCAGCAAGAGGAAGTGGAAATCCCTGCAGCCACGGCATTGCAGGTGCTGGATCCCACAGGCGCTGGAGACGCCTATAGGGCAGGCCTCATCAAAGGCTTGATACTGGGGAAAGAACTTGCTGATGCCGCCCGCATGGGGGCAACGTGCGCCAGCTACGCGGTTGAGCGCTACGGCACTCAAGAGCATAGCTTTACCGACGAGGGATTTTGGGCCCGTCATCTGGCCACCTTTGGTGAGACGTAGGCTACGATGATCACCATTGGCTTTTCATCCCACCACCTTGAGGTACTTCCATATATCCGCGAACACATGGAGAGGCATCAGGTAATTGTGCTTGAAGAACCGCCTTCTCCCCACCTGCAGGCAATGCTCGATGGCAGCATCTCCATCAATGATTACATAATGGAGTTTGATTCCGGTTTCCCTGAGTTTGACCGACGAATGTGCGCGCTGCTGCAAGAACTTCACCAAGCAGGTACACGCATTATCCAAGTGGAGCCCTATTTAGAGAAACTCCTGCATATTCATGAGCTATTTGCAGACGGGAAAACTGCGGAGGAGGTCAGTCGAGAGCCCGAATTTCAGAATGTGTACGAGGCTGAGAAACGTGCCACTGGTGCCCTCATATCCTACTATGCCCAGAGCATGGAAGGTCCTTTCGCTGCTGTGGTGGAAGGGGTCAAGGACTTTGCCCGCGCAGATGCTGAGCGCCTTACCTTGAGAGAAAGGTTGCGGGCGAGAACAATCAGTTCGCTGCATAGATCAAATGAGACCATGTATGTAGAGGCCGGCTACATACATTACCCCTTATACCGCTACTTGCGCCATGAACTTAATGAAAAGCAAGAAATTCGAGTGGCATATCTCCTCGCCCCTGTGATCAAGAAATTGCAGGGAAAGAGGCGGAATATGGGACCTGGAGATATCCTGACTCTTCACTATGCTTTTCATGGGAGGCTTCGGGAAGAATTGGCAAATGTGCTGGCCGCCCGCAGTTTGATCTACATAAAACTTATCCAGAAAGAAGAGATTATTCCTGGGACATGCGAAACACCCCACGCTGAGGATGAAGTTAAGGTCAACAGACTGGTGGATCGACTGAATTTCAATGAATGCCGAGAACTTTTTGAACGGATACGGCTGTCAAAACGGGCACAGGCAGTAGAGTTGGCCCAGGAATATGTGAAAAACACACTAGGCAGAGGGAAATAATTTCGAATTGCGAATTTCGAATTGCGAATTTTTGACGACTCGACTCTCGATGAAGATTTACTGTTTACTACTAACTACTGACTACTGGTTTCTTTCAATGTAAAATGAGAAATAACGGAATGTGGTTTTCTAATTGACACAAATTACCTCTTCTGTGGTAAAGTATGCGGTGAGTGGAGTCTACTCCACTCGGTGCCCCTCGCCCCCACCAGCCATCCGCGCTCGGTTTGGTGGGGGCATTTCTTTTTAAACTGAAACAAATTACTCGGCGCTCGAATACGTTCTCGTTCTCTCCAAACCAGGAATTACGTAGCAGACAGGATCTTCCCGCCATAGAGAGAAATAGGGCAGTCCATCTTTGTAGTTGTCTAACTCGTCACACGAACCAGCGCATTGGTTTTTGCTTTTGTTCACACGCTCGCATTGCAGGCAAGGGCTTCTGTCTTCTTCCATGATCCACCTCCCCGAAGCAAGAACGTCCAACAGCATTTCAAGCAAAAGTTAATTTTGAACTTTGTCATGCAGGGGAAGTGCCAAAAATGGAGAAAAAGGGAAAAATATGTAGATTTAGCCCCTTACGATTGTGATAATTCTACAAAACATTCTGTCTGATCACCAAATTTGGCCAAAAGGCCAGAAAACAGTTGGCCAAATGGTCAAGTGATGAACTGCCGCCAGGGGAACACGATATAGAGAGACCAAACATAGTGCACCTTTGTCCACCGCCTCATCCCCCCAGGCAGATATTTTCCCTCGAGCCGGCATCAAAATATAGTGTTATTATAATGACAACACCCTATTGACATTTACGGCGTGGGTGACCAAGTTATTTCTATTAGTTCTAATAAAGTAGACGATTTTCAATGGAGTATGTGAGAGCTCAATATCTCTAGGGGTTGTGTCATAGAAAGAACAGTTTCAACTGTAGCCGATTTCTACGCGAATCGACTTGAGGGAAAAGGGGATTGAGAAGTGGCAAATAATGGTTCAAAAGTGAAAAGAGCAGTAGTGAAAACTATATTTGTCACAGTACTTCAAGTGGTCTTCCTAGTGTGTGTAATGGGGGGTGCCTTTGCAGCGAGAACCTCAAGTGGTGCACAAGATGAGGCTGTGCGAACTCGAGTAAGCAAAAGCTACTGGAGACTCCCTTTGAGATTCGAGGCGAACCAGGGCCAGACTGACAATCGAGTGAAGTTCTTGTCTCGGGGGCTTGGATACAGCTTGTTTCTGACTTCAGGGGAAGCAGTGTTTTCACTGCGGTCGAATAAATCTGTCAGAGAGAAAGATAACTCAAAGAGAGATAGCAAGACCCAAAAACGAACAGCAGCAACCGTTTTCAGCATTCAGCTCATGGGAGTCAACCCGTATATAAAATCGAGAGGGTTGGAAAGACTCCCTATCAAAACAAATTACCTGATCGGAAACGATCCGAAGACTTGGCACCAAGACATCCCCACGTATGCCAGAGTAGAATTCAAAGAGCTCTATGCTGGTATAGATCTCGTCTATTATGGCAACCAGCGCCGACTGGAATTTGACTTTGTCGTACGTCCTGGCGCAGATCACAAATCCATACGTTTTAAGTTCAAAGACGTGAACCACCTAAACCTGGACCGCGACGGCAATATCATACTAGATGTTGCTGGTGGGAAGATTTTGCTTGAAAAACCATTGATTTACCAACAAGTGGACGGCAAGAAGCGCACTTTGTCAGGCCACTACAAGCTTCAGCCCAAAAAAATCGTGGGCTTTCACGTTGCCGCCTATGACTCCAAAATTCCCCTGGTGATTGACCCAGTGCTCAACTATTCTACCTACCTTGGCGGTGACTCTGATGATCTTGGCAACGGAATTGCCGTGGACGTCTTTGGTAACGCCTATGTTACTGGCGCCACGCAATCCAACGATTTTCCCACCACTTCAGGTGCGTTTCAGGAGAATCGTGATAGCTTCAGAGACGTCTTCGTATCCAAATTCAATGCAGAAGGAACAGACTTGGTGTATTCAACCTACCTTGGTGGTAACTCTGATGATCTTGGCAACGATGTCGCAGTTGACAGCTCTGGCAATGCGTATGTCACCGGGTCCACCCAGTCAATTGACTTTCCCACCACACCAGGTGCATTTGAGGAGACTCGACAAAGCGCTCAAGATGCATTTGTAAGCAAGTTCAACAGTGACGGTTCTGCTCTGGTTTACTCCACCTACCTTGGCGGCAATAGCGATGATATTGGAAACGCTATCGCACTGGATAGCTCCGATAACGCCTACATTGTTGGGACTACGCAGTCTGACACCTTTCCCACCACGACTGGCGCTTTTCAGGAGAATCGAAGCACTGTAAGAGATGTTTTTGTCTCCAAGCTTGAGACCGACGGTTCTGATCTGGTCTACTCCACCTTCCTTGGCGGCAGCAGCGATGATTTTGGCAATGGGATTGCGGTTGACAGCGCCGGGAATGGTTATGTTACCGGTGCCACTCGATCCATCGACTTTCCCACCACACCAGGTGCATTTGAGGAAGATCGACAAAGTCTCCAAGATGCTTTTGTGACCGAGCTCAACAGTGACGGTTCTGCTCTGTTATATTCCACCTATCTCGGCGGCCTTTTAGATGATGATTCTGGCAACGGTATCGCAGTGGATAGCACCGGTAACGCCTACATTGTTGGGACTACCCAGTCTGCCACCTTTCCCACCACCACTGGCGCTTTTCAAGAGACTCGAAGCAATTTAAGGAATGCCTTTGTGACCAAGCTCGAGACGGACGGTTCTGCTCTGGTATACTCCACTTACATTGGCGGCAATAGTGATGATTTTGGCAATGGGATTGCGGTGGACAGCGCTGGTAACGGTTATATTGTTGGAACAACCCGGTCCACCGACTTTCCCACCACATCAGATGCGTTTCAGCAGGAGCGACAAAGTCTCAATGATGCCTTTGTGACGAAACTCAAAAGTGACGGTTCTGCTCTGTTATTTTCCACCTACCTTGGTGGCAACTCTGATGATCTTGGAAACGACATTTCAGTGGACAGTTCCGGTAACTCCTACATCACAGGCACCACTCAATCAAATGACTTTCCAACTGAGGATGCGTTTCAAGCGGACCGAAGCAACCCGCGAGATGCTTTTTTGACCAAAGTGAATCAGTCAGGTGAGGCCTTGCTCTATTCTACCTACCTGGGTGGCAGATTTGATGATCTGAGCAATGGAATAACTGTGGACAGTGCAGGTAACGCGTATATTGTGGGAACCACTGAGTCAGACGACTTTTTCACCACCGCTGGTGCGCTTGAGGAGACTCAACAGGGGGCTCAAGATGCCTTTGTAAGCAAACTGGATCCCTTCGGTGACACATTTATCTATTCAACCTATCTTGGCGGCACCGGGGATGATTCCGGCAACGGCATCGCGGTGGACAGTTCCGGAAATGCATGCGTCACTGGTACAACCCAATCAGGCGACTTCCCGACCGTTAATTTCTTCGACAACTCGTTAGGGGGTGCCCAGGATGCATTTGTCAGCAAACTCAGTTCTGACGGTTCAACTTTGGACTACTCCACCTATCTTGGTGGTGATGATACTGATTCTGGCAACGGTATCGCGGTGGATAGTTCCGGAAATGCATACGTTACTGGTACAACCCAGTCAAGCGACTTCCCGACCGTTAATTTTTTCGACAATTCGTTAGGAGGTGTCGAGGATGCATTTGTGAGCAAGTTCGACCCATCACTTTCAGGCGCGGCTTCCCTTCTTTACTCCACCTACCTTGGTGGTAGTGGTAGTGATTTTGGCAACGAAATCACTGTGGATACCTCTGCTAATGCCTATGTCACGGGTACGACACTGTCCGCTAACTTTCCGACCCAGAATGCATTTCAGGCGGCTAACGCTGGTTCAAATGATGCTTTTGTTACCAAGTTTAATGTTGCGGGTTCGGCCCTGACCTACTCCACCTACCTTGGCGGTAGTATGGATGATTTTGGCAACGGTATCGCCGTGGATACATCTAATAATGCGTATGTAACAGGCACTACAGATTCCAACGATTTTCCCACCCAGGGTCCGATACAGGCGGCAAACGCAGGCTTAAATGATGCGTTTATTTCCAAGTTTAATGCTGCGGGCTCGGCTCTGACCTACTCCACCTACCTTGGCGGTAGTATGGATGATTTTGGCAACGGTATTGCGGTGGATATTTCTGCTAATGCCTACGTTACAGGAACAACCGAGTCCGCCAACTTCCCAATAGCGAATGCGTTCCAATCTAATCTTATTGGGACGAGGGATAGTTTTGTTACCAAGGTTAATTCCGCCGGCGACACCTTGGCCTATTCTTCCTATCTGGGCGGCAGCAACGATGATCTCGGGAATAGTATAGCTGTTGACGGACTTGGCAATGCTTTTGTTGCAGGTACAACCGATTCCACCAACTTCCCAACAAAATCAGTGCAAGATACCCTGGGGGGAGGTAATGACGGTTTTGTGGCAAAAGTTCAAGAAGCAGAGGTGATCGGAGGCGGAGCTGCCGACGGCAACGGAGAGGGCGGGGGTGGCGGCGGTAGCGATTGCTTTATCGCCACGGCTGCCAACGGTTCTCCGATGGCGTGGCGGGTTCAGCTGCTTAGCGCTCTTTTCATTTTACTTGCCCTACTGTGCACTATTCTATTTGTTTTTTTTAGAAGACTGAAATTGCGTGAAGTTGTTTTTGAAACAACAAGAGTCAA